>NZ_CP152038.1:3045000-3345000 GCF_038630735.1 Solibacillus sp. FSL K6-1781
AGCGGCTGCATTGTTACTAACACTGTAGAACTGGCTACAGAAGTGTAATTTAATGATTCAAACCATAAAATAAAATGAAATGATAAAAATACCCCTGCGATTGATGAAAAGATCCAATCGCGTTTTGACAGCACTTTTATTTCATTTTTATATTTCATCAAAAACCACGGGAGCATAATCATTATCGAAAACAGCATACGGTAAAAGGCAATAACTCCAGCATCTGCACTTGAAAGTTTTACAAAAATCGCAGAAAGGGAAACAGAGATTACCCCAATAATAATAGGGATATACGGGTGGATTGGTGGTTTTTCCACTAAAATCCCTTCTTTCTATAATATATTATCTAATACGAAATATTTTGCGATACCTCATATCACATTATCAAACTATACCTTATTAAGAATTATTTTTCGATAGGATTTGAATTCCATTTAACATGAAGGAGATGTTTGGATATGGAATGGTTAGCGAATGATAAATTTACGTTAGAAATTTTATTAAAATTATTAATTGCGGCTACACTAAGTTTAATTATTGGTATCGAAAGGGAATTGAAAAAGAAGCCAGTCGGTCTAAAGACAAGTTTAGTTATTGCAACGTTTAGTTGTTTACTTACGATTATCTCAATTGAGACTGCCTATTCAACACCTGCACGAGACGATATTAACATTACGATGGATCCATTGCGATTAGCCGCACAAATTGTAAGTGGTATTGGTTTTTTAGGTGCTGGTGTTATTTTGCGTAAGGGGAATGACAGTATAACGGGTCTTACAACAGCAGCAATGATTTGGGGAGCAGCCGGAATCGGAATTGCCGTAGGAGCTGGCTTTTATATTGAAGCTTTTATTACTGTGATTATTGTCGTACTGGGCATTGAACTACTGGCACCTTTTCTGTTTAGATTCGGTCCAAAACGTCTAAGAATGCGTGAAGTGTCTTTAATTATCAATACCGACCAAGCAGATAATATAAAAAACCTCGTGGATTATTTGAGGGAGCATGATATGTATATTGATAATATTTCAATCAGGGATGTACCATTTTCTGATAAGCTGTTGCACGAAATCGATATACGATTGTCGACCGTCGAAACGAATCATACAATCGAACTTTACAACCGGCTGCGAAAGTTGGATTATGTAAGAAATATTAAAATAGAATATTTAGATTAACGGAGGAAAACGCAATGGGAGAACTATTTAAATTACTCAAGGATGGTAATAAACCGTCATTACTCGCTGCATTCGTCAATACATTTTTAGGAACGATTAAAGGAGTTGCGTTCTTCTTTACTGGAAATGTTGCGATGTTCGCCGAAATGATGCACTCTTTCGGGGATGCTGCAAACCAATTTTTCGTATTCATAGGCTCTGCCCTAGCAAAAAAGGCTCCTACTCCAAAATTCCCAAATGGTTACGGACGTATAGTTAACTTAGTCTGTTTGGGCGCCGTTTTAATTGTAGCAATCCTTTCATATGAAACAATTAAAGAAGGATGGCATCATTTTATGCATCCTGCAACGGAATCTTCAGGAGTTTTGATTGCTCTTGGTGTATTGGCAATTGGTATCATTCTAGAAGGTTTTGTTTTAAATAAAGCTGCAAAAGAAGTGCTTCATGAAGTTAGCGTAGAACCTAAAGGGATAATAATATTCCAGTCTGCAAAATATTTAAAGCGTGCAAAACCAGCGACAAAGCTTGTATGGATGGAAGACTTAGTGGCGACTTCAGGTAATGTCCTAGCGTTTTTAGCAATTGTTATAGCATATTTCACCGAATTTTACCGATTAGAAGGATTTATTTCAATGGTAATCGGTTTAATGATGTTTTACGTAGTTGGCCGTGTCTTTTTAGATAATGCACGTGGGGCAATTGGAGAAACTGATGAGGAAATGCTTGTGCATATCGGAAATCTTGTGATGGAAGATCCTCATGTAACAGATATCGCACGACTTGAAGTAATTAAAGAAGGCGAATTCTTACATGTTGAACTTATTGCGGAAACAGATCCAAGTTTGTCTCTCGCTTATTTAGATGATGTACGCGACCATTTAACTACACTGCTGTTAAACCAAAAAGGTGTGACAAAAGTTACGTTGGCGTTCGATGAGGATAATGGAGAACGCAGCTGGACACATATCGCTACAAAACCCGAATCAGAAAAAGGCATGATTTAATTGAATCAAGTAAAAAGGAAGCTGGTCCCACTATCCGACCGCTTCCTTTTTTTCACGTTCTTATAAAGACATTTCTAAAATTTTGCGTACATCCTCTGCTTCAAGTTTATTGAAGTTGCCGAATGGACCATATACTAGGCAATGCTCAACCATTTCTTCGAAGTGTGTAGCATCAATATCATAGTCAGCTAAGCGATTCGGGGCACCAAGAGATGTCCAAAACGCTGATAATGCTTCAATACCTTCCAAACCAACTTGTTCCTCTGATTTGTTTGTCGGATCAATATTGAATACATTTACAGCTAATTTTGCAAAACGGGAAGGATTCACATGTAAATTATGCTTCATCCAGTTCGGGAATAAAATAGCTAAGCCGCTTGCATGTGCAATATCGTAATATGCTGATACCGCATGCTCAATATTATGCGTTGCCCAGTCACCGCGTGAGCCTAATGCCAGGAAACCATTTAGGCCGATTGTTCCTGCAAGCATTAATGTTTCGCGATGCTCATAGTTAGACGGATCTTTCAATGTTTTTGGTGCAACATCGATCAGCGTACGTAAAATCCCTTCGCTCATTTCATCTGTAATCGGTGTGTTTGTAGCATTGTTGAAATACTGTTCAAAGATATGAGACATTGTATCAACAACACCATTTACCGTTTGGTTTGCCGGCACTGAATAAGTATAGGATGGATCTAAAATCGAGAATTTCGGGAAAGTTGCCGGGCTACCCCAACCATACTTCTCTTTTGTTTCTAAGTTCGTAATAACCGAACCTGAGTTCATTTCAGATGCTGTCGCTGCTAATGTCAGGACTGTCGCTAATGGTAATGCTTCAGTTGCCATAACTTTTCTAGTTACGATATCCCAGGCATCCGCCTCCACTTTTGCACCTGCAACGATTAACTTAGAGCAGTCAATGACCGAACCGCCCCCTACCGCCAACACGATATCAATCTGATTTTCTTTACAAATTTCAATACCTTTACGTGCTGTTTCTACACGAGGGTTTGGTTCGACACCTGATAACTCAAATACATTCATGTTCAAGTCATTTAAAATGGCCATAATATCATCGTATACACCATTCGATTTAATACTTCCCCCACCATAAACGATTAATATATTTTTTCCGTATTGCGGAAGTTCTTTTCTTAAATGTTCAATACTCCCTTTACCAAAATGAATCTTTACTGGATTATAAAATGAAAATTCGTTCATCATTAGTTCCCCCTATTTTCAAAAAAGTCCCACTCCAATAATAGGAGTGAGACTTAATAATATAATGTTTATACCCATCCACGGAAGCGAGAGGCCTCGGCAGTGCGGCGAACACCAACCATATATGCAGCCAAACGCATGTTAATATTACGGTTTTGAGCTGTTGTATAAACATTTTCAAATGCAGCAATCATTTTTGAATATAATTTTTCACGTACTTCTTCTTCCGTCCAATAATAACCCATATTGTTTTGTACCCATTCGAAGTAAGATACCGTTACACCACCAGCAGACGCTAAAACATCCGGAACAAGCAAAATACCGCGCTCTGTTAAAATTTTAGTTGCTTCAGCTGTAGTTGGACCGTTCGCTGCTTCTACAACGATGTTTGCTTTAATTTGATGTGCGTTGTCCGCTGTAATTTGATTTTCAATAGCAGCAGGCACTAAAATATCGCAATCCAGTTCCAAAAGCTCTTTGTTTGAAATTGTATTTTCAAACAATGTAGTAACCGTTCCAAATGAATCGCGGCGATCTAATAAGTAATCGATATCCAAACCATTCGGATCATGCAACGCACCGTGTGCATCTGAAATACCGATAACTTTCGCTCCTAAATCACTCATAAACTTCGCTAAGAAACTACCTGCGTTACCGAAGCCTTGAATAACCACTCGTGCGCCTTTAATATCGATATTGCGTTTTTTTGCAGCTTCTTCGATCACAATTGTAACACCTTCTGCAGTTGCACGGTCGCGACCTTGTGAACCGCCAAGAACGATTGGTTTACCTGTAATGAATCCTGGCGAGTTAAATTCATCCATTCGGCTGTACTCATCCATCATCCAAGCCATAATTTGAGCATTTGTAAATACGTCTGGTGCCGGAATATCCTTCGTCGGACCAACTACTTGACTAATGGCACGAACATAGCCGCGGCTTAATCGTTCAATTTCACCCATTGACATTTCGCGTGGGTCACAGATAACGCCACCTTTCCCTCCACCATATGGAAGGTCAACAATACCGCATTTTAACGTCATCCACATCGAAAGCGCTTTCACTTCTTCTTCCGATACCATCGGGTGGAAGCGTACGCCACCTTTTGTTGGACCTACTGCATCATTATGCTGTGCACGGTAACCAGTAAATACTTTTGTCGTACCGTCATCCATTTTTACAGGAATACGCACAGTCAACATACGAAGTGGTTCTTTCAGTAATTCATACATTGCTTCGTCATAGCCTAGTTTATTTAATGCCTCATGAATTACTTCTTGAGTTGATGTAAATAAGTTCAAATTTTCAGCCATTTTATCATTCGCCTCTTTAAATTTTGATGTATTTGGGTCTTTCCGCCAACATTGTAACATACTTTATTCAGAGTTTGTTAAATATTTAGCCACATTTTATACACTTTTAACAATTCCTTTGATAATTAACGAAGAAAGCGCTTTTTTCATGAAATTTGCTCAAAACTGACCTATTGTCTCCATAAAAAAAACATGTCCAACTTATTAAAAATAAATTGAACATGTCCTGCTTAATGTCCTGATTGTTCGATCCAATCTTTCAATTTTTCCTTTAAAATTTGAAATCCATCCGCATCCACTTCATCGACCCGATCTTGTAAAGAACGCCGTGGCGGCATATCCCTTCTTCGGTGGAACGGTACTTCCTGCAGCTCGCGTATCGATAAGCTTATTTTTTTTTGATCTGTATCCACATCCAGAACTTTAACTTCTATTTCATCCCCGACGGATAAAAAATCACTTACATCCTTCACAAAACCGTATGTGATTTCTGAAATATGCACAAGTCCCTGCGTATATTCATCTAAAGCAACAAAAGCTCCGTATGGTTGAATTCCTGTCACTTTACCCGTTAGCACGTCACCCACTTCAATTTTTTTTGTCATACGTTGTTCCTACCTTCTTTTCGTATATACGTAAATGTCATGTTAAATTATAACATATGAGACGAGCTGTAACAAAGAATCGCTTTAATCTAGCGTTTTTAAGTCATTAAATAAGAGTCTATCTAAAATAATGTAAAAATTTCTTCTCCTTCAATTTGCAGATTCAATAAATTCAAAAAACTTTTTGCTAAATACGTGAATCGTACTGTAAAATGAGTACTTGCATATATATGAGGAGGGTTTTTTTTGTCATCTAGAGATCAATTTACATCTAAGATAGGATTCATACTTGCGGCAGCAGGAAGCGCAATCGGTCTTGGCGCGATTTGGAAGTTCCCCTATATGGCGGGCACGAATGGCGGTAGTGTATTTATTATTTTGTTTGTTCTATGTACTATTTTAATTGGTTTACCGATATTAATCGCAGAATTTATGATTGGACGACGAGGTCAAAAAGATCCGATCACATCTTTTAAAGAGCAGGCTCCAAATAAACCGTGGTTTATGATCGGTTGGATTGGCCTTGTTGCGTGCGGGTTAATATTATCCTTCTATAGTGTTGTAGGTGGTTGGATATTAAGCTATATACTTCGGGCTGTTAGTTTTTCACTTACAGGTCAAGGGGTTAATTTCAGCACTTTGTTCACAGATATTATTTCAAACCCATGGGAAGTGTTAATCGCACAGGCTGCTTTCATGCTTTTAACATTATTCATTGTACAAGCTGGAATAAAAAACGGGATTGAAACAGCAAGTAAATGGATGATGCCGATTCTATTCTTATTTTTCATTTTACTGTTTATTCGTTCTATTACATTGGATGGTGCGATGGAAGGCGTTAAATTCATGTTCGTTCCGGACTGGTCATACTTGAGCGGCGATACGTTAATGTTAGCGTTAGGTCAAGCGTTCTTCTCTCTTAGTATTGGAGTTGCGGCAATGATAACATACGCATCTTATTTATCTAAGAAAGAAAAAATTGTAACTTCTGCTGTAAATGTTGCGAGTATGAATATTGCGATTTCTTTATTGGCAGGCCTTGTTATATTTCCTGCAGTATTCGCATTAGGCTTTTCTCCTACAGAGGGACCTGGCTTAGTATTTATAATGATCCCAGCGGTTTTTGAACAATTGCCATTTGGCGGATTTTTATTGCTGGTATTTTTCATCTTACTCCTGTTTGCAACAGTTACATCAGCGATTGCATTACTGGAAGTGGTCGTTTCAATCGGTATTCGAGAAAAAACAGCTCAGCGTAAAAAAGCCTCTTGGTTATTAGCATCGATTATTTTTATTGTCGGGATTCCCAGTGCTTTGTCATTCGGAATTTTATCGGACATCACCATTTTCGAACGGTCTATTTTTGACTTTGTTGATTATGTAACAAGTGCGATTTTAATGCCGATCGGTGCCTTTTTAACTTCTATTTTTGCCGGATATTATTATTCAAAGAAAATTTCTCGTGAAGAAATGCAGGCATCCCCAATTGTTTATAATAGCTGGTTGTTTATTGTACGTTATGTAGCCCCACTTTCAATTGCGGCTATCTTTATTAATAAAGTTTTCTTTAGTTAAACTTGAAAAACTTGTCCGATTTAAAAATCGGACAAGTTTTTTTTATTATTTAGAGGACTTTATAAGTTGTTGTTCATATGATAGTAAACATATACGGGGAGGAGATGGGAAATGAAATTGCAGTTTCAGGAACAGATGAAAACTTTACGTTCGGAAAAGAATTTATCAATTGAAGAGCTTTCATTACGAACACAAATCAGTATTGAAAAACTGACAGCCTACGAAAACGGTGAGCAAATTCCTTCAACCCAAACCATACTAATTTTATCAACTATTTTGGAAGTTCCGGTTTTGAACTTAATTGACGGATTACATTAAAATGCGGGCGACCTCAGCTTACAGGTCGCCTGCTTTTTATATAATACACTTCGCTTCGAATTTTACGGCAATTAATTTATATGCGATTGCAACACATTGCTCAAAAGGAATCCATTGTTCAAAAGAGTATTCATAAACTCTTTGAATGACTTTTGCCAATGTTGTTGGATCGTCAATATTTTGAAGTGCAGCGACAACATCTGCCGTTTCAGTAGAATAACTATCGGTACCGTAGCTAAAAGGGTCCCACTGTTCCAATAAATGTACACATTTTTGATTCATTTCAATATTATCCATTTGATTCACCTAACTACCTCTTATAATAGTAAGTATGATACCATAATTTGAAAGAAATCATAAGAAAAGAGGATTCAAATGTCTATTTTTAATAAAGTTCATGATCGTCGCGGTTCCGCATCTGTAAAATGGGATATGATGAATGTCGTTTACAATCTGAAAGATAATACTACAGAACTACTGCCGATGTGGGTAGCAGATATGGACTTCCCTCCACCTGCAGCTTTAACAGAAGCACTAAAGGCTCGATTGGAGCACCCTATCTTTGGCTATACATTTGCTGACAACGATGTGAAAAATGCAATTGTTCATTGGTATAAAACGCGCCACCAATGGACGATTGATCCTAACACAATTATTTTCCAGCCTGGTGTTGTGCCGGCAATCGCGACCATTATCGAAACCTTTACAGAGGTTGGTGATAAAATCGGTATGTCCACTCCAGCATACCCACCATTCACCAATGTACCGGCTGCTCAGAAACGTGAAGTCGTAACATGTGTATTAACTGAAGAAAATGGTCATTATACGATGGATTTTGCTGAGCTTGAAGAAATATTCCGCGCCGGTATTAAATTATTTGTTTTATGTAATCCGCATAACCCGATCGGTATTGTTTGGAGCCGTGAAGAGCTGGAGCAGTTAGTCGCACTATGTGTTCAATACGATGTCTATCTATTATCCGATGAAATTCATGCGGATATTTCAATACAAAAATCATATACGCCTGTATTAACGTTAGCGAATGCAAACGAGGCAAAAATTATCACATGTATTGCACCAACAAAAACGTTTAATATTGCCGGAATTCATGCCGCAATGATTGTTGCATCAGACCGTAAACTATTTACGGCAATCGAGAAAAATACACAGGCACACGGTAATTTAGGTTTAAATACATTTGCTTCGACTGCTGTAAAGGCTGTCTATTCAGAAGGAGCAGCGTGGTTGGACGATCTTCTTGTTTATATAAAAAACAATATGGAATATGTTGCGAAAGAATTGAACGCTATTGAAGGACTTGATGTGGAAATTCCCGATGCGACGTATTTAATGTGGATTGACTATCGTAAAACAGGGATTGAAGAAAAGGAACTAATGGCACGACTTCTATCAGTAGGACAAGTTGCGCTAGATCCAGGGACAAAATACGGGGAAGCAGGAAGAGGCTTCTTACGTATCAATGTAGCTTGTCCATTCGAACTGTTGCAGGACGGGGTTGAACGCATTAAAAGAACGATGGCAACATTTGAATAATGAATCAAAGGGGCAGCCTGGAAATATTAATTTCCGGACTGCCCCATTTTTATTACATCATTTTGATTATTGCTTTTGATATTCTTCCTTAGCGTTTTCTTTAGCGATTCGCGCATCACGTTCTTTTAATGCGCGTTCTTCCAAAATTTTAGCCTGTGCTGCTTGGCGAGCAGCGATGCGGCGGATGAACCGGAATGTAACAAAAACAATAATCAGTAATATAGCGAATTCAATTGCAGCTGGAAGATAAAGTGATTTGTCTTCCGGGAAATATAAAAAGCCACCAGAGAAATTCATTAAAAATTGGTTCACTAGCCCACACGTCCTTTAAAAATTAGTCAATTACTGTGATTGACTCAATCTTAACATCTTCTTTAGGCTTATCGTGCATATTTCGGTCAACTTTAACAATATTGTCAACAACATCCATACCTTCAACAACTTGGCCAAATACTGTATGTTTGCCGTCTAACCACGGTGTACCGCCGTTTTGTTTGTAAAATTCTACTTCATCTTTTGACCAGCCGCGCACTTCCATCTGTTTTAACATCGATACTTCAACTTGTGGTGCTTGAACGATAAAGAATTGAGAACCGTTCGTACCAGGGCCCGCATTTGCCATAGATAATGCGCCGCGGATGTTCATTAACTCAGGCACACATTCATCTTCGAATGTGCCGCCCCAAATAGACTCGCCGCCCATACCAGTACCAGTTGGATCGCCACCTTGAACCATGAAGTTCGGAATTACACGGTGGAAAATAATACCGTTATAGTAACCTGATTTTGCATGACCTAAAAAGTTTTCAACTGTTTTTGGTGCGTGCTCCGGGAATAATTTAATTTTGATTGAACCCATAGTTGTGTTCATTTCTACCATTACTTCGCCTGGATTTAGTTCTTTCGATAATTGTGGAAACATTTTTGTCTCTCCTTTAAATAAAATGTGGAATGGATGGGTATAGGTATAGAACCAAACTTCCCCTTTAATACCAAGTCCCAGTTTACCATAACTCTAATATTTTAAGCCACTATGTTGCGAAGGACTTCCTTCGTATTACGAAATAAGCTATACTATATTTTAATAAAAAAGGAAGAATGTGATACTTTTGAAAAATATGCGACATAATTTCATCATCATTTTAGTAGCAAACTTTATTGTTGCAGCGTCTGTTACGATGATTATGCCGTTTTTGTCTTTATATATTGATACGCTCGGTGATTTTTCCGATGATTATGTCCAAACATGGGCGGGGATAATCTTTGCGGCTACATTTATTACCGCATTTTTAATGTCCCCGATTTGGGGGAGAATTGCTGACAAATACGGGTACAAACCTATCATGATCATCAACTGTTTTGGTGTGGGGTTAAGTATCTTTTTAATGGGCTATGTTCAAAATGTCGAGCAGTTTTTTGTATTGCGACTTGCAATGGGTGTTGTAACAGGCTTTATCCCTACTTCCATTGCATTTATCAGTAAACATACCCCAAAGGAAGTTGCCGGAAAGACGCTTGGGACATTGCAGATGGGAAGTGTCGGCGGGACATTATTCGGTCCTGTATTAGGAGGCTTGATGGCAGATACTTTTGGCTTTAAATATACATTTCTCATTACCGCAGTCACAATTACAATTGCAGCAACTATTATCATTTTCGGAATTCATGAACCGACCATTATTCGAAAAGTTAAGAATGCCATTTATTCACGGAAAAATGTAATTTGGGCCATTTTCCATCACCGCCTCATATTAAATGTTATGTTCGTAACTTCTCTCATTCAGATCGGGAACTTTAGTATTCAGCCATTGCTGTCCCTATACGTATCTGAACTTACCCCTTCTCAGGAAGTAGCAATGCTCGCTGGTGTTACCTTCAGTGCTGCAGGGCTTGGTAATATATGTTTCGCAAGATTTTGGGGGAAATTAGCTGACCATTATGGTTATGAACGGATTTTATCGTACTTGTTAATATTGGCTGTTATTTTCATCATTCCGCAGGCTTTCGTTACAGAGTTATGGCAGCTGATCATACTACGGTTCTTATTCGGAATTATATCCGGTGGTCTAATCCCGATTACATCCGCGCTTATTCGCCGTGAAGCACCAATTGAAGTACAAGGTGAAATTATGGGCTATAACCAGAGTTTCCGTTTCCTTGGCAATATAATCGGGCCGGTATTAGGCGGGGTTGTAGCAAGCCTAGGTGGAATCCACTCCGTATTTTATACGACCGGCCTGCTATTTTTTATCGGCTTTGTCATTATGTCTTTTTTGAAAAAGCTTCCAGTTCAGTATATGGACGAGATGTTAAAAAAACATGGTTAAATGTTCAATGTTTATATGGTATCCTTAAAAAAACAACAGATGATTACGCATGATACGTTTTCATTTTGTTGTTTTTATTTTGGACAATTTTATTGAAGATCCTAGTTAGGGGCCAATCATCCATGAAACAACTTTTCGGCTACTTTGTCATTTTATGTAGCATTCCTATACTTCTCCTAATCGGTAATGCGGCTTGGAAGGAAATGGCGAAAGCGGAGCAGTATGAACAATTAATCAAGCGATCTATTGAACTTCCTGAAGTAACTTCTACATCGCCCATCACTTTATATGATGCAAACAGTAAAATTTTTAGTGAAGAATATACTGAATGGTCACAGCAACTTGCGCTGGAAGAAATTCCTGAAATCGCAAAACAGCTATTTATTTTTAGTGAAGATGAAAGTTTTTATCAACATATCGGTTTTGATGTGAGTGCAATCGCCCGTGCACTCATCGCAAATAAATCGGAACAGTCCATCCAACAGGGCGGTTCCACCATTACACAACAGCTTGTCCGCATGCGTTATTTAACAACAGACAAAACATATGAGCGGAAATTAATGGAGCTTTTTTACGCCTACGAAATTGAAAAATCTTTTTCAAAAGACGAAATCTTTGAAATGTACTTAAATGAAATGTATTTCAGCAATCAAGTATATGGAATCGGCGCTGCGGCAACTTATTATTTCAATCGGCCGTTATCAAAACTTTCTATTGCCGAAATCGCTTTTATCTCGGCTATTCCGAACAATCCCTCATTATATGATCCGGTCGTGCATTTTGAAAATACAAAAAGCAGGCAGGAACGATTAATCGATAAACTAACCGAACATCGGGTTATTACAGCGGATGAGGCAAATACATTTAAAAATGAACCGATCCAGTTAAATATAAAGCAAAAAGCCCAGCAATATCCGAGTTACAGTACATTCGTTTTACAAGAACTAAAATGGCTGATTGCCGAACAAACGGGTTACCGTGAAAAAATCGACAATACGTCAGATAAATTGGAAAAAGAGTTTCTACAGTTAGAATTGCAGAAAAAAACAGAAGCTATTTTACGTCAAGGAGTTCATGTATATACTGCGCTACAACCTGATAAACAGCGGCAGGACGAGGCAGCCATTAATCAAATTTTACCGAAAACGGATTTACAGGCGAGCGCAACGATTATTGATAATGAAAAACGTGAAGTGATCAGCATTTTTGGCGGAAAGAATTACAGAAAGCATGACTTGCACCGTGCATTCCAATCACCAAGACAGCCGGGTTCTGCATTTAAGCCGATCAGTGTGTTTGCTCCTTACTTTGAAGAAACTTCCGCTACGCCTTATTCGATTGTAAATGGCGGTCCGTACTGTGTCGGGAATTTCTGCCCGGACAACTATGGACGCATTTGGTACAACAACATTACAGTGGAAACCGCATTCAAAAACAGTATTAATACAAGTGCTTTACGTTTATTTAATTCCATAGGGGTTGATACAGCATTTCGTTATATTAACCGCTTCAATTTCGAATCGATCATAGAAAAAGACCGGACATTTGCCGCAGCATTGGGCGGATTAACATATGGTGTGACTTCACTGGAAATGGCCGATGCATACTCCAGCTTTATCGATGGCTATTACCTGCCTGTCCATAGCATTCGGAAAGTAACGGATTTAACAGGGGAAACGATTTTTAGCTGGTCGCACAAACGGGAGGAAATATGGTCTGCATCGACAACGAAAACGATGCGCAGCCTTTTGAATGAAACGGTGGCTACCGGTACCGGGCGAGGTCTTTATAGCTCATCCGGCTATATCGGAGCCAAGACCGGAACGACGAATGAATTTAAAGATTATTGGGTTGCTGGGTTGACGAATGATTATACGGCAGCTGTATGGATCGGTTATGATCAGCCTCGTTCAATGGAAGCAATCGAACGCGCAAAAATTCATTTTTCTATATTCAATGCAATAACAGAATAAAAAAAAAGCTTGTTAGTTTTAAATAGCGCACCTCCCCCGCTAAATCCTAACAAGCTTTTTTTATACTATGCGAACGGTAAGCTCGCGAGAATCCCGTTGTACAGCTTAATAACGGCATAGACGACAAGAGCCAGTAAAAGAAACCAGGTAAGTACTTCAAAAAAGATTAAACCGATCACACCTGCAATGGACATGTACTGACTCTTCTTATAAACGTTATAAATAAAATAACAAAAAATCGTGAACACAAAAATGCCGACTAAAATTAGTAAGGATTGACTTCCAATTACCGAAGCAAATGCTCCAAAAAAGAAGATGACATATCCACCGCGTGCTGCATGGATCGTTTGCCCTTCTTTATCTTTTGAGAAGAACAGCATTCCAAGCTCATGAATCGTTTCCCCGATCAGCTTCAATGCTGAAAAAATCATGAAAAATAGTAGTACAAATACAATCAGTAATACGAAACGCAGCTCCAAATCCGATAAAAATTCACGCATTCCATTATAGACGCCGATTGCATGAAGCAATTGTAGTGATTCTGATATGGCTAACATACTGAAAGAAAAACTGAATAAAATGATTGTAATGAATGGTAAGTAGCCATATAAATATGGATTTTTCATAATTTTGGTCCCTCAAAACTCGTAATATTTCTCTTTCTCATCATAGCTAACTATGAGGGGACGAGCAAGCCTCTCCTTATCAACTTCCGCATACTTACCAGTAGCGTCTCGGATAGCGCGGATAGCGCGGATAATAAGGTGGATAGTAGTAATTAGGCGGATACGGTTGATAATACGGCGGATATGGTCCGTAACGATTATTCAATGAACCTCCTAAAAAACCTCCTAAAAAGCTCCCTAAAAACGGAACCCCAAATGGATATCCGAATCCAAAACCTGGATTATAGCGATTAACCATGTTCATGTCCTCCTCCCTTATGAATAGTGTATTCATAATTATGAGAGCCGCTAGTCACCCGCCTAAAAATGAAAAAGATGCCTTGCAAGTTTTTCATTGCAAAGCATCCCGGAGGATTAATTAGTTATCGCGCAATTCTACTAATGCTGCCAAAGTACGCACCATTGCGCCTGTGCCGCCTTTTGGTCCTAATGCATGCGGTGCATCCGCATCGGATGTCCCTGCAATATCAAGATGAACCCAAGGCGTACCCTCTGCAAACTCTCCAACAAAGCCACCGCCGAAAATCATATGGCCGTCACGACCCGGCGAGTTATTTAAATCTGCAACTTCCGATTTACGAATACGCTTTTTATCGCTTTCTGTTAATGGTAAGCGCCATACAAACTCGCCTGTTTCAAGCGCCGCACCCATAAACTCTTCGAAAAATTCCTCGTTATTTGTTAAAGCACCTGTTTTATCTTTCCCTAATGCTACAATTACGCCACCCGTTAATGTTGCAACATCGATTAAATAGTTGGCACCTTGCTGTTTTGCATATGTCATGGCATCTGCCAATACTAAACGGCCTTCTGCATCTGTATTTAATACTTCCACTGTTTTGCCGTTGTACATTGTAATGACATCATCCGGCTTAAATGCATCCCCTGATACCATATTGTCTGTAGAACCGATGACCGCAACGACATTTTGTTTCGGGCGAGTTTCACCGATAATGCGCATTGCACCAAGAACGGCAGCAGCACCGCCCATATCACCTTTCATGCCGACCATGCCTTCACGCGGTTTTAATGAGTAGCCGCCTGTATCGTATGTTACCCCTTTTCCGACAAAGCCGATGACATCTTCCCATTCAGGTTTTCCTTGGTATTTCAGTGTAATTAAACGTGGCTCTTCTACAGACCCTTTATTGACAGATAAAATACCGCCCATACCCAATTCTTCCATTTGGGCTTTATTTAATACTTCGACTTCTAAGCCATAAATATTGGCAAGCTCTGTTGCATAGTCTGCTAAGTCACTTGCTGTCAGTAAATTAGGAGGTAAGTTGATTAATGTACGCGCTTCATTTACAGCATCCGCATAAATTTTCCCGACTTCAAAGTTTCCAATGACATCTTCCATATTTGCTTCCGTCACAAATTGGATTTGATCAAAATACGTATTCGGCTCATTTGAAGACGTTTTATAATTTTGTACGGAATAATAACCTAAATTCAAACCTTCACCAGCTAAATACGCGACTTCCGCTTCTTCCAACTGATCTGTTGTAAAAGATTCTACCCAAACTGCCGCGTCGCTTACTTTTGCCGCTTTCAGTTCTTTACCAACGGATGCAAATACTTCACGTAATTCGTTCGCTGTTATATTTTTGCGTTCACCGAGACCGACAAAGTAAATACGTTTAAGTGAAGAATGACTGCCCGAATACGGCAATTTCGTAATTTTTTTAACGTCCGACGAAATTTCGCCTGCATGAAGCCATGTGTCAATGACATCTCCATAAAATTCACTAAACGCTGACCAGTTTTTCATTTGCTCACGATGTTTTTGTACTCCGATAATCAATGTTTCAGAAGTTTGTGTTTCAAATGTTTTAGCTGCTGATTCAATATTCATAGTTTAAAACCTCCTAATGTATAGTTTTATTATATACAAAACTGTTTAATTCGGGTAACGAAACATCCAATAATTTTTATTTTTCTGTGAGTTTAAATTCAAACGAATGTAGGGAAAATGATATAATTATAGCAATGAGGGGAAAGTAGGTGTAATTTATCGAACTTCTACAAAATACGCCACTTTGGCTTGGGGTTTTTGCGATTATTTTTGCGCAAGTTTTAAAAGTACCGATTCATTTTATCATAACGAGAAAAGTGGATTGGAGCTTGCTGACATCTACTGGCGGAATGCCGAGTTCCCATTCTGCAGCTGTGACAAGTGTTGCTACGGCAGTTGGTATTGAGACCGGATTCGATTCACCGACTTTTGCTGTTGCAGCGATGCTGGCAGGAATTGTCATGTACGATGCGAGTCATGTACGCTTTCAGGCTGGACAACATGCTGCAGTTTTAAACGAACTGCGCCACGATCTTCGGTTGTTTTTTGATGAAATTAAGCGCTGGCCGGAAATGAATGAGCAAGAAAAAATAGAGGATTTAAAAACATTATTAGGTCATAAAAAAAGTGAAGTATTCGTCGGAGGATTTGCAGGGATTGTTTTTGCTGCTTTATGGTACACCATTCAAATATTATAAAATAGGAGGTATGTTAAAGGCCAAACCGGCTTTAACATACCTCCATATTTTTTTGCAGGCAATCCGCTGAAGTAACCTAAAACATGCGATATCCTGCTTTTCGCAGTGCAATCATGACAAAGCCGGATACGATTGCCCCGCCAAAACCACCAGCTAAGATGATGATATCAACGAGCTGTAATGCCTGAATTTTATCGATTAAAGCCGGAAATGCTGTCCCCGCTTTAAAGAAATAATCTAAAAAACTTACTTCATCAATGATAAAAACTACGACAACCGGATAGACAATTGCCATCAACCATGTCATCCGCAATAACATATTCAATAAAAAGCCGATTCCGAAAAACATGACAAAAAATAATACGACGGAAATGATTACTTGTACTAACGAAACATCATTCATGTTATGTATACCCCCATTAATCTATCATAATTTTACATGATATAACGGGTCCTTTCAATTCAACATCCAAAATAACGTATAGAATACTAATATTGTTAAAATTCCTTCATAAAGTAAATAGTTTTATTTTTTGAAAAATAGATGATATTCGCTATAGCCAAATACATCCCCCGGGTTCACACCTTCAATAATCGGGTGAATATGTTGTGCTGCATGCTGGTTAGCCATTTCTCTGAGCATGACCGATGACAGTTCATGATGGATAATCTCATTTGGTGCCATCCAGCATGCTTCACCGATTTCTCTTTCCTGCAAAGTAAATGGCTGGTCATTATCGACTGGCTTACAATAAAAAATCGCCATATTGTCACTAATATCATTCAAAATTACACCGGAACGGAAACCCACTAGTCCCTTTACTTCACAAACAATTCCCGTCTCCTCCAACACTTCACGCGTGACAGCATTCGTAACGGTTTCGGCTGGCTGGACAAATCCTGCCGGTAGGGACCATGCCCCTTTTAGTCCCCCATATGTTTTTTTGACGAGCAGCCACTCTCCTGCTGAATCTTCTACAATTGCAGCCACTCCAAGCCATACTTTTCCACGATCCTTTTTCATTAACATCAATCCCCTTTGCTATGCTGATAAGGTCGGGTAGCTAGTCTCCCGCTTATCCTTTTCTCCTGGTTAGATAATAATACTTGAATGTGGGATAAAAAAACTTGCAAAGGATGCGTTATACACTCGTTTGCAAGTTTGAAGTTTGTTTATATAAATTTGAATTTCCCTTTTTTCAATGTTAAGCCGACACCGCCGACTAAATATAATGCGCGGTCGTCTACGACTTTCTTTAACGCGGATGCAGGTTTACCTGTAAATTTACGACCGAATGCTGTTCCGATTGCATCTTCCTGACCTAATGAACAAACAGCCCCCTTATCATCGTAAACAAATACTTCTGTCGGTTCATCATTCATTATATGTTTAATATTTTTCGCAATAATAGCACCTTGCTGCATCGCAATTTGAGCTGTTGGCGGATAAGGTCTGCCAGTTTCCTCATTCAGTAAAAATGCACAGTCTCCTACGATAAAGACATCGTCAAAGCCCGGTGCGCGCATATCTTCATGAACTGCAATACGTGCACGGTTTGATTCAATACCGGAAGACTCGATTAAAGCATTTCCACGTACTCCCGCAGCCCAAACAACGGTACCGGCTTTAATGAATTCCGTGTTTCCTTCGTCCTTTTTAATTTTCACACCTTCTGCAGTTGCTTCCACAATAGGTGTACCGATTGAAAATTCCACACCTTTTTTACGTAACTGTTCCTGTGCATAATCGACTAACTCCGGATCAAATCCTGGTAATACAGTCGGTGCTGCCTCTACGCAAAGAAGGCGTACTTTTTCCTGTGGGATATCAAATTCTCTGCATAGTTCAGGAATCCGGTTACCGAGCTCCCCTAAAAATTCAATTCCTGTAAAACCGGCACCGCCTACGACAATCGTAAGCTTACTGTCGTCTTTTACTTCATCCAAAATCCAAGAAGCAAACTGATATTCGATATGCTCACGGACTTGGCGAGCGGTATTAATATTCGTCAATGATAATGCATGTTCCTTCAGGCCGGGAATTCCGAATGTTTCCCCTTCGAATCCTAAGCCGATCACTAAATAATCATACGTAAACTCACCGGCAGATGTCTCTACTTTCTTTGTGTTGACATCAATGTTTTCTACATTTGCGATGACAAACGTTACATTGTCATTAATCACTTTTGAAATCGGATAACGTGCTTTATCCGGTGAAATCGTACCTGCCCCTACTTCATGCAGCCAAGTTGTTTCATAATGATAGTCGTTTTTGTTCACTAAAATAATTTCTGCTTCGTGTGAATTGATTAACTTTTGAAGATTTACAATTGTAGTTAATCCCCCGTACCCCGCGCCCAATACTAAAATAGTCGGTCTCTTCATTCAATCAAACCCCTTCATTTTAATGAACCGGCGCTATAAATCTATTGGCTATTTTTATAGAACGCCAGTAAACGGTTTATTACTGAAATACTAACATAATAGTAGCGTTTTTCCTGCGCGATTTCAAACAAATGGATATGATACGTTCCGTCAATTTACAATATTATATTCATATAAATAATCGTATTTAATGTCAATGAACAAAAATTCTTCATTCGAAATGGCCATTGAATATGTTCGTGTCAACTCGCCTGTTTCAATATCACTGTATACAGAGGACAGCTCGCCTTTATTGTCTTTTGTCATTTTAATAATGTTCAACAGGAAATAAGGACGCCAGCTCCAGTTTTTTCCGATAATTTCTTCTTGCTTTTCCCATTGTTCGTCTTTCCAACGGATATTCGGAGATGTTTGGAAACCATTACTGTCGCAAATATAAATACGAAACGCGCATTTTTCCAAAGCCTTTGCCAGCTGCATTAGTTTATCAATTTGTGAAGTGGAAGGATTGATCTGCTCGACTGTTGAACAAATTGTCCGTTCAAGACGCTTCATTTCCTCATATTTATGCAGAAGCAGCTTTTTCTCCGTTGCTATAAACTGCTCACACTCTTTGCGGAAACGTTCTTTTAAAGAATCGCGCACTTGCAGCTCCTTATGCGGCAGTTGCAAATAAGGGCCTTTGAAATAACGAGTCCCGTTTTTCCATCCATGCTGTAACTGGTACACCGTTTCAATATTTTCGACTAATAATTGCGTACCCATCTTTACAGCGAGTGTTCGGATAGTTGAAAACGCATGGTTTTGCGAACCCCACAAATTGTAGTTCAACTGACCAACATTGATTTTAAGAATAGCAGGTTCGAGTAGTAATATATTTTCAAGCTGAGTTTGCGAGCCGACATCTGCCAATGCAATTTTAACTCCGTATGTTTTGATATATCGAATTAAATGCTGAAGCTGGTTCAACTCCCCCTCAAAAAGATGTTCCGTCATGACTAACGTAATATTCGGAAGATTCGATTCAGCAACTGTTTCTTTCAGCATCGAAAAATAACTTTCTCCAAAATCCAGCAAAAGCAGTTCGGGATTGCATGGGATATATAAACCGACATCATCAATTAAATGAGCAACATTTTGTAATGATCTGCGGACAAAGATTTGCTCAATTTCTGCTCTAATATCTGCTGGTACGTCCTTTTCATATGTAAACTGCTCGATATTAATCATTTCTTTTTCATTTTCACTTTCCACTTGGCCTATCGCTTCATAAGCTACGATGCGATGTCCATCTGCACTATAGATTGGCTCATATAAAATTTCGATTTGATCTAGCTTATCCAGTAATTCTAAAACACTCATTTAAAAAAGCCCCCTAGCAGTATGGTGATAACTCTATAATAATTCAAACCTTATAATAATACAAAACGACATATTAAAACATAGTTATTTTATAGGAAATATAAGTTTTAATAGTTAAAATAATTAAATTTCATACGTTAGTGAAAAAAATTTCATTTTAAATACAAAAGGGACACCCTAAGTCGGATGATACTATATAAATAAAATTTAATAATGCAAACGTATTCCTGTTATGTTAGAGTTAAGCAAACTAAATGAGGTGCTTACTTGGATGAGCTGGAGAGAAGGAAATGTTTAGAGGAAATACGGCTCCATAAGGTACGCACTAAGAAATTACGAATATTGATCACTAATACTGATAATATTGAAGTTAAAATGCAGTTAACCAAAGGATTAATTTGGCATATTAAGCGAAAACGAGAGTTAAGAAAAATGCTGATAGATGATATTGGTTCAGATTCATAAATAGGTTGATCGGTAAGTTCCGTAATATAAAAGCAGTTTTTTATTTACTACATATAACTATCAGAGAGAACACAAAGAAGCGACCAACAACGAGAATAAATCGTTGTTGGTCGCTTTGTGTTTTTTTATGCTAAATAAATTTAAAGTTTAAATTCTCTTACTAATGTATTAAGTTCTTCAGCTAAATTGGCAAGATGTTTCGAACTTCCTGCCACCTCTTCCATTATACTGCTTGTTTGTTGAACAGAAGCGGATGTTTGTTCAATGCCCGCTGCAGATTCTTCAGATACTGATGCAATTTCTACAACAGAATTGTTCATCTCCTGTGTACTTGCTGAGATTTCTGATAAATTTTTACCGATAGTTGTAATACTATTTACCATTTCAGTTACAGCAACACTAATTCCTTCGAAAGTTTCTCCCGTTGACTCAATTTGTGTTTTCCCGAGTTCGACTTCTTTATACCCAACTTTTAGTGAGTCAGACACAATAAAAGTTTCTTTTTGTATATTGTCTACAATTCCTGTGATATCTGTTACAGAATTGGATACTTGTTCAGCCAGTTTTCTTACCTCATCAGCAACTACTGCAAATCCTTTTCCATGTTCACCAGCCCTTGCAGCTTCAATAGCAGCATTTAAAGCAAGAAGATTTGTCTGATCCGCTACATCCTTAATGACGGTAACTAGATTAGATATTTCCTGTGATTGCTTATCCAACCCTGCAACCTTTTCGACGGATTCATTTACAATGGAATGAATTTTTTCCATCTGTTGAATCGATTGTTTCATTAACTCTGCTCCGTCATTGGTCATACTTAGAACGGCTTTTGAATTTCCTTCTATTCGTAACCCACTTTCATTTGCCTCTTGGACTGTTTCTACAAAAGTATTCATTACCGAAGCTAAATCACTTGCATTATTAGCCTGTGTTTCAGAACCAGCAGCCAATTCTTGAACAGTAGATGCCACTTGTTCTGATCCCATTTTCACTTCATCGGCAGATTGAGATAGTTCTTCACTATGACTAGTTAATGTCTCTGAAGTTTCGGAAACTTTTTTCATTGAATTTCTAAGATTGTTATGTAATAAATTCATAGCATCTGCCAATCTACTTATTTCATCTTTTGATTTAATTAGCAATAATTCTTTCGTTAAATCACCATCTGCAAGATAACCCATCTGTTCAGTTACTTTTATAATTGGTTTAGTAATTAGATTTGCAGAGAACCAAATGATGATAACCCCTAAAATGATTGAAATACCACTAACAATAAGAATAATATTAAACAACTCAGTAGCAGGCTGATTAAAATCCATCATATAGGTACTGGCAGTCACTACCCAATCCCAGTTTGGATCAACTTTCGAATAGGAAACCTTCTCTTCAATTTGCTCTTTATTATTTGGTAATGCTGAATTATAAAAAGTAAAACCACCGCCGTCATTGGCTATTTTAATCATCTCTTGAGCAAATTTTATACCGTTTTCATCCTCATCATCCCATGCACTAGCACCCTCTTTAGATGGATGCGCAATTCGAGTTCCTTCTTGACTATACACTATCATATAGCCATTTTCACCTAGATCTATAGAAGCATTAATATTTCGGGTCCCATCCCCATTCTTCTCACCTAGAATAATCTCCTTTACTTTCTCTTGAGCACTTTCAAGGGAAATAGTTCCTTTTAAAACTTCCGAATTATATGCTTCAATTGTTGCAAGTGTAAATTCAACACTGTTTTGTAAGTTTGTTTTGCCTATTTGCTCTAAACTGGTAGAGCTTTTCTGGTAACTTGTCATTCCTATTACTATCATTGGAACTATCAATAGTAAAATAGAAATTCCAATTAATTTTGATTTAATAGATGAGTGAAATTCAGGTTTAGATTTAGCTTGTTTTTTCATTAATATACACCCCTTGTATTTATAGAACTATCATTTCATTTTGTCTTGCAACTAATTAAATTTCCCTATTTATAGCATTAATTGACTATTAAAATCCCCCCAAAGAAGAGTATTAATTACTTCTCCACAATAAAAAAACATGGAAAAAAGTACTATTTTTGATTCCCGAATGTTATTTTAACCTAAATTTTTACTTAATCCAACATATTTTTACATAATACACTCTTTCAGATGTTTATTTTCTTTTTTAAGCACAAAAAAAGCCTCCTTGATTTGTCATGTTTAATAACATCACAAATCAAGGAGACTTGTTATTCACAATCCATTATTCACATGGTTGCTCTACTGCCGGACGTGCTGCCGCTTTAAAGCTTGTGCCGCAGCCGCATGAAGCAAGTGCGTTCGGGTTGTCGATTGTGAAACCGCCGCCCATTAATGATTGTTTAAAATCGATTTTCGTGTCTTGTAAAATACCCGCATCTTCTTTTGATACGATAATTTGAATGCCGTGTTGGCTGTCTACGAAGTCGTCATCATTAATTGTTTGCTCAAATGCCATTCCGTATGAAAGACCACTACAGCCTCCGCCTTTTACGGCTACACGCAGGCTCGCATTTTCTTCTTCGTTTTGAACCATCATTTCTTTGACTTGAAATGAGGCCGCTTCTGTTAAAATGATTACTTGTTTTTCACTTGCCATTCCAGTCACCTACTTTCTTTTATTTATCATATCAATTGTAAAACCTATCTGACAACAAAACTGCTCTACCTGATTATATTCCTGCATTGAGTAAAAACTTTCAAGGAAAAAATACCTAAAAATTTCACATCAATTCGGTATATTAATCACATTTTTTCAATTTTCCTTGCTATAATAAAGGAACATAATTAAATGAAAGGTATGAACCTTTATGGAAATTTCCCCATTTTACGAAAAGACAGTGAACTGTATTCATTGCAAGAAAAATTTTTCTACACTAAAAGTTCGTACCAAGTCCATAAAAATAGAGCATACAGAATCCGACTTTCAACCAGTCTATACAGACAATTACGTGAATGCATTATATTATAATGTATTTGTTTGTCAGCATTGTGGGTTTTCGTTTACGGAAGACTTCAGTAAATATTTTGCTCCAGGTGTGAAAGAACAAGTCAATGAAAAAATTTGCAGTCATTGGGTACCGCACAGTTTCAGTAATGAGCGTTCTATTTTTGAGGCCATTCAAACATACAAACTGGCATTGTTTTGCGCAACAATAAAAAAAGAAAAATTTGTTATTACATCAGGCTTGGCATTGCGGTTGGCGTGGTTATATCGATCATTAAAAAATAATACACAGGAACAGCGCTTTTTAAAACTGGCACGCGATCATTATATGGAAAGCTATTCGACGGAAGATTATGCTGGCACAACAATGTCCAGTGTACGGATAGTGTATATGATCGCCGAGTTGTCCCGTCGCCTTGGGGATTATGAAAATGCAACACGCTTCTTTTCACGAGTAATTGAAAATCAACGTGTAGGCGGAGAAGCTAAACTCGTTAATATGGCAAAAGAGCAATGGGAATTAGTTCGTCAAGAGCGCGGTAAAATAGCCCAATAAAAAAGAGCTGCCAAGTAAGTAAAAACTTTCTTGGCAGCTCTGTAGTCTTGAATTAGAAAACTTGTTCTACTTCGACGATACCCGGCACTTCTTCTAAAAGAGCACGTTCGATACCTGCTTTTAATGTGATTGTAGAACTTGGGCAGCTACCGCATGCGCCTAATAAACGCAATTTTACGATACCTTCTTCAATATCTACCAATTCACAGTCTCCGCCGTCACGTAATAAAAACGGACGTAATTTATCTAAAACTTCTTGTACTTGTGCATATTGTTCTGTTTCTGTCATTTTGCTCGACTCCCTTCATTAAAATCATTATAATGTGAAGGAGCAAAAAAATCCATTATTGAATCACGAAAGGTTGGAATTCCTATGTCACAATCTCATCCAGTTATAGAAGTATTCGGCGCTGACATCATCTGTGCCAGCTGTGTAAATGCACCATCTTCCAAAGATACATATGAATGGCTCCAAGCTGCAATTTCACGAAAATATCCGGAACAGCCGTTTACTATCCGCTATATCGATATTGAAGGTGTAATTGATAATGAACGTGATCAAGATTATGCAAACCGTATTCAAGAAGATGAATTTTTCTACCCTTTAGTTTTAGTAAATGATGAAGTAGTTGGTGAAGGCTATGTGCAGATTAAGCCTGTATTTACAGCGCTAGAATCGGCAGGCTTTGTATCAACTGAAGAGTAAAAATATTAACATAACAAAAAATTCAATTTTCTCCTCGAGGAAATTGAATTTTTTGTTTTAAAGTCAAATTGAATTCCTTTACAGGGATGATCAATTTTTAGTTTTCGTTTTGCTTTTTGTAGTACCAAAGCAGACCCGACTTCATAAGGCGTGCAATGCGTCCTGTTACAGTTGTATCCGCCAGATGAACGAAGCCTTGCTTTTTCCCAAGGGAGCCCATAAAGCCTTTCATTTTGATTTCTGAAAGCTTTTCTGGAAGCGGCTCGCCTTTCCAGCGCATTTTTAAAACTTTAACGATACGTTCGCCTTGCTCTTCTGCCAATTGCGCTGTTGGAGGTAAATGTGAAGAAGCACAATCTCCAACTACAAATACATTTTCATCCCCAACTACATGATAATGATCCGTTATAATCGGACGATTGAATTTATCTTTTTCAACATCCAGTTCACGAACGATTTTCACAGGCTGTACACCAGCTGTCCATACGATTACGTCAGCTTCAATTATTTCATCATGGTTGTATAAACGTCCTTCTTCAACGCGCGTAATATTCGATTCTGCGATTACATCGACGTTATGTTTAATAAACCAGGACTTGATATACTCACTTAGCTTTTCCGGGAAATCACGTAAAATACGGTGAGAACGGTCAAATAATTTAATTTTTAAATCAGAACGGCTTTCACGTAGTTCACTCGCAAGCTCGATTCCTGAAAGACCTGCACCAATAATGGCAACCGTCGAACCTGGAGCCAATCCGCATACTTTTTCGAAAGTTTTACGTGATTTGGCGATTGTTTGAATACTATATGTGAATTCATCGGCACCCGGCACTCCATGGTATTTATCAATACAACCTAAACCAATAACAAGCTGGTCATAGGAAAGCTCCTCGCCGTCACCTAAATAAATTTTTTTATCTTCACGGTCGATACGTACTACTTCTCCGTAAACGCATTTTAAGCGCTCATGTTCCGGAAATGCAACTCGGATTTCCTTATCTGTTGATGTACCTGCAGCAAGTGCATAAAATTCTGTTTTCAAACTATGGAATGGTGTACGATCAACCAATGTAATTTCTACATCCGCTGGTAAGCTTGGCAATAGACGAAGTAAAATTCGCATATTTCCGTATCCGCCACCTAATAATACTAACTTTTGCATAGCATATTCCCTCATATCTGTAAGTAATCAATTACGAAGCTGCTAGGCATCATAATTGTGTTCACAAAGTTTCCATAAGTATTATAACTGTTTGTGATAAGTTTCACAATATATTAAATGATATTTTGTGAATAAATTCACATAAGTTAATGATGCCCTTTCATTATAAAGGATTGCAAGGATTTTCAAACATTAGCCGAAAGTTATTAAATCAGAGAAATTGACGTTCGCAGCAAAAAAAAGTAGGATTGCTAATAGTGAGGTGACAACATGTTAAATCCATTAGTCGAATTTTGCATTAGTAATTTAGCAAATGGTGCGCAACAAACATATGAACAACTGGAGCAAGATCCTGATATTGATGTATTGGAATATGGCTGCTTAAGCTACTGCACAAAATGTGCCGAAAACTTTTATGCTGTTGTGAACGGGGATATAGTTGAGGCGGATACTCCAGAAGAGCTGACGAAGCGCATTTATGAATATATAGAAGAAAATCCGATGTGGTAAACGACCCACACCGGATTTCTTTTTGTTTATTTAATAAGTTCCAACAAATTTTCTACACAATAATTAGGCAACTTTGCTTGTTTTTTTACAATCTCAGTAGGCGTAACACCCGTATTGACATGAATTGTATCACAACCGAAGTTTATCCCACACAAAATATCGGTATCATAGTTGTCCCCGACCATGACCATTTCACTCTTTTCAAAGTGATGCTCTTCAGCAATGATTTGCAGCATTACCGGTGATGGTTTCCCAACAAAGGTCGGTGTAGCTCCGGATACATTTGCAACTAATTGAACAAATGATCCATTCCCGGGAGTAAAACCGGTTTCGTTCGGAAATTTAATATCGCCATTTGTTCCAATAAGCTGTGCGCCATTCTGGACATAGTCACATGCTTTTACAAGTTTCTCATACGAGATTTGACGGTCAATGCCCATTACAAGAACATCGCTTTGTTCATCGGTAATTTCTAATCCTTGCTCGATTAAAGCAGTACGAATACCCAATTCACCTACTACATTTACTTTTTTATTACTACTCATTTTTGCAACATAGGCTGCCGTTGCAAGTGAACTTGAATAAATATGATCAAGGGGTGCATCCACGCCAATATCTTGTAAAACTTGCTGCAGTCTTTCACGGGTTTTCGATGAATTGTTCGTTAAATAATATGGCTCAATTCCCTCGCTCTGCAGTAAATGAACAAATTTTACGGCAGAATCGATCACTTCTTTCCCACGATAGATTGTCCCATCCAAATCAAAGCAATACGCTTTATACGGGAACATTATGCCTGATCCTCTGGTAAGAATGCTGAAACTGGTCCTAATTCATTCGTTAAGTAATCGTGAACTTTTGGTGAGAATTGCTTTAGTATATTTAAGTTTGCTGTTAATACATTTAAAATTTCTTCACTATCTACAGCGATAAATTCACGAACGATCATTTTGCGTAAGCCGACAACCGCTTTTAATGGTGCATCCATCTCTTCTGTAATCACTTTTTCATCAACGAAAATATCGATAATGTCTTCGTAACTTCCAGGGTCACGCATAATAAAACCGTCAATCACCAGGTTTCCTACATCCATCATCGCTTCCATTACATTATGGCCGATACGCTGTAATGCCAGCTTATGAATATCATCTGCCAACCAGTTTTCTGTCGATTCAAAGATCGCCAATAATTCGTCCAAGTGTGCTAAGTTGTTTGTAATTTTATTTCTATCTACGAAGTACATAGATAAAGCCTCCATTCAATCAATAAAAGTTGATAGTGTTTTCCTTTATATAGTACCATATTCTTTAGAGATGGAAGGGGTACAAAACAAAATGGAAAGATTTTTCTTATATGATGATGTAGAAGATACAAAAACGCGCTTCGTCAGCTTTGCCGGAAAAACACAGCGTTATGATTTAGCCATATTACAAAGTAGTCGCTTTTTTGGAAAAGTGCTCGTCCTTGATATTCAGTTTGGGCGTTTTGCCATCATTGGAGCTGATGATGTGGAAGAGCCAGGTTATTTAGAGCATGTATATAACCGTACAGAAGAAGAGACGGAAGACTTACGAGAATACTTGCGTGAACTATTAAGCTAAAAAAGAGGGGGCGCTATACAACGCCTCCTCTTTTGTTCGTTATTCAACTGTTTCCACTGGCTCTTCTGCCTCAGTTTGTTGTGCGATTATTGGTTCCTTCTTTTGCTCTGGTGCACGGCCTGTTTTATGAACTATAAAATAGGCGCATCCAAAATTACAATATTCATACAAATAGTCTTGAATCGTGCTAATTTTTGTATCAAACGTGGATTTTTGATTTTTGTCATCAAAAAATCCTTTTAAACGTAGCTGACCGTAACCCCAGTCCCCTACAATATAATCATATTTCGTCAATATATCTGAGTATCGTGCGATAAATGCATCTTCTTGAAAGCCTTCCCGCACATTTTCGATCACTTCATAAGCATACCCATCTGCAATAATCAAACTAGACACCACCTATCTATTTCCATGTTAATGAATATTGAAGATGAAAGCAATATTCACAACAAATTTTGTAGGTAAATATGGTGAAATCAGCTATAGTCCGTCTTTCAGCAAGTATTATTATACTCGCCAAAATAAGTTGAACGTCTATTTTCTACAATGTAACACTTGATTGTTTTGCTGCATTCACTTGTTCATCCGCATGGTAACTACTGCGTACTAATGGACCTGCCTCACAATGACTGAAGCCTTTTTCCATAGCGATTTTACGCAGCTTGCCAAACTCGATCGGAGAGTAATATTTTTTTACTGGCAAATGTTTTTTCGTAGGCTGTAAATATTGACCGATTGTCATAATATCAACATTGTTTGCACGCAAGTCATCCATTACTTCATAAATTTCCTCTAACGTTTCTCCTAAGCCAATCATTAAAGAAGATTTTGTCGGAATAGTTGGCTGCATTTCTTTTGCTCTGCGTAAAAATTCCAGTGAACGGTCATATGTCGCTTTTGCCCGAACACGTGGTGTCAAACTGCGTACTGTTTCGATATTATGGTTTAAAATATCCGGCTTTGCATCCATCAGAATGCGTAAACTTTCTTCACGGCCGCTTAAGTCGGATGGTAGTACTTCAACAGAAGTTAACGGACTTTTACGGCGAATTGCACGCACCGTTTCCGCCAATACTTCCGCACCCCCGTCTTTCAGATCATCACGTGCTACCATTGTAATAACAACATGCTTTAAGTTCATTAACGCAACGGAATCTGCAACGCGTTCCGGTTCCGCCAAATCCAATTCATTAGGCAATCCTGTTTTAACTGCACAGAAACGACATGCCCGCGTACATACAGAACCTAAAATCATCATTGTTGCTGTACGACGCTCGCCCCAGCATTCGTGAATATTCGGGCAGCGAGCTTCTTCACATACCGTATGCAAATTATTGTCTCGCATTAATTTTTTTAATGCTTTGTATTCGTCATTGGTATTTAGCTTAATTTTTAGCCACTCTGGTTTGCGTAAGTGCTCTTCCCTCGGATTAGTTGGTTTACAAGATGTCATGTCATTTACTCCCCTCACTCAAATGCTACGATGTTTCTGATGTCAGATTATCATATTAACTACTTTCCAACAACAGAGTATTCTTATTATTTTAATTTATCATAATTAAGTTACTATTCGTAAGGGATTGGTACTTCAATAGACGGCTGTGCTCCTTCACCTGCACTGTAAATATGCGGCACTGTCCCTCTTACTAAACCGATTGCAATTGGGATTTTCTGTTCGACCGATGCAGACTTACTGGCAAATGGTACAATAATCTGGACATTAACACCAATCAGTAAATTTACTTCTACAATTGCATTATTTATGCCAAATTCACTTACTGTTGACTCTACATTACTATTTACATTACCAATAATGTGAAAGCGAATCGGTATTTTAGGTCCTAAATTTCCGATAATCGGAAGGTTTAATGCCTGCCCTAACGGTACGAAAAATACGATTCCGTCTCCTGCTTCCATTTTACCTACGTCATATTCCACATTTTCCAAATTTGGCAAATGTGATAAATCTCCATTTTCGGCCTGTTCTAAATACTCTTTTACTAATGTTGTCGTTTCTGCACGCACTTGGTTAATTATTTCCGTATTAAATTTTGTCGTAATCATATCGTCTGACTGTGTGGGTAAATCAACGATGACATCATTTACATCAAGTACACTCGATGTTCTGGAATTAATTGCTTTACTCACGACATACGAAGCTACTTTATGCGTTTGAACTTCCGCGTACTGCAAATAGGTTGGCATTAATCTGCCGTTCATGACATATATACTAAGACAAACCATGCCGATAATACTGACGATGACGATCGTTACGACATTATGCATTTTGCCTTTTTTCCTGCCATAGGAATTCCACTTTCTTTTACGAAAACGCAAAAAAAATCCTCCTTCCCATAAAATATGAGAAGAAAGATTTTTTATTCAATATTTCCCTCAAAATCCACATCAACTTTTTTAATATCGACTGTCGGGTAATTACTTAAACATAGTTCATATGTAGCGCCCAGCATTTTGCCGTTTTCTTGGAAAATACGGATCCAAGGTCGTGTCACATCAACAAGATTTTGCTTCGATACAATTCCACGTCGGCCATCTGTGAGCAACACAATTGTACCATTTGCATAGTGGACTACGCTCCGTCTGAATGCCTCCATTACCTTTGCATCAAAAAGCTTCCCATCACCTTTGTCAATGATTGCAATCGCTTCTGAAGGCAACATTTTCTTTCGGTAAATGCGATTCGATGTCAATGCATCAAATACATCTGCAACAGCGATGATTTTTGCAAACGGATGAATTTCATTGTTAATAATCCCCCGTGGATAACCGCTTCCATCGATTCGTTCATGGTGTTGGAAAGCGCAATGTGCTACGAGCAATGATACTGAATGTAAGTTGCGTAATAAATCAAATCCGTAGCGTGCATGATTCTTCATCTCTTCATATTCTTCATCCGTTAAGTTGCCCGGCTTTAGTAAAATATCAGGTGAAATAAGCAGCTTCCCCACATCATGTAAAATTGCCCCAATTCCAATTAATCGTATATCTTCGTAAGAATAGCCCATTTCTTTAGCAATTGCGATTGAATACAGTGCTACTTGGAATGAATGCTGATAAATATATTTATCATATAAATACGCATCTGTCAGCACCATTAATACTTCCTCGCTATTTACGATGGCATTCATAATATCATCGACAATTAAGCCAATCACTTTGGACTGTTGATCCAGTACATAGGATGCCTGATCCCGTTTAGCTTTTTTTACATTTTCGAATGATTTAGTCATATTTTTTACGGCTTCCATTCTTTTTAACGGAGCAATCGTTTCTTCTATTTCAATTCCTGCTGATAGTTTATCATCAATGTATAAATAATGAATATTCAGCTCTCGCAGTCTTTCAATAATTCGGCTTGTTACAACGACGTTTTTGTGAAGCAGTGGATGGCCGGCTTCATTCCAGATAGTCCTGCCGACCGCCATACCTTCTTTCAAAACATTTATCGATATTAATCGCATCTATATTTATTTCTCCATTCTACTATTACGTTCATTATATAATTGGAAAGGGGGTTTTGGAAGATTACTGAAACTTTTTCATACAATAATTTTTAAAAACATCCCGGATAAATTCCGGTAGAAGATATTGTTTCTTGGCATATTTAAAGCTAGGGAAAAAATACCCGAATGTAAAGAGATCCAGTGTTGCTAAACGGTAGATCCGATCCGGTTCCATAAGTTTCCCGTTAATATATAATTCGCGCTGCTTCGTCATCTCAATACCATAATTCAATATTTTCCCGAAAATAACGCCTCTAAAGCCAAGACCTTTTAATTCAAGACGTGGCCAATCTTCGTTTTCGGATTGAGTAAAAATTTCTTTTAATTCATTACCTGTTATTTGCACAACACATATATTTATCGGATGGGGAAAAATTTTATGAATATCATATGTAGAAATTAACCCTTTACGTAGTGGTTCGACAAAAATTCCAGCATTGAACATGACACAATCCGCTTCTGTATAATCATACATACACTCTGCAAATAAATCCGATAATTGGGAACGATGGAACCATTCTTTATTGTATGGTTTCGTTAATGTAAAAATAGGTTTTTTCAAAATTGCCTTTGCTTCTTTTTGAAGATTGGACAACCACTGTTCTTCTTCTTCGACTGTTGGTAAAAGAGCGTTTTCAAATAGGCGATCTGATTTTTCTACTACCTTCCGGGACGCGTGGTCAAATTCCACCGTTAACAGACCGGTATACTGGCCAAATTTCCCGCCTCCTGTTAAAAGGACATTATTTTCCACTTGACCTTTTTCAAACACATGATGTGTGTGCGAACCGAAAATCACATCGATAATCGGACATTCCTGTGCCAGCAATTCATCTTCAGTTATCCCTAAATGTGATAAACAAACGATTATATCCGCCTGTTTTTTTAATTCAAAGGCCAGCTTTACAAGCTCTGTACGCGGGTTTGTTACGTTCCACCCAAGTTCCTTATAGAAAAGATCAAACGGGGCTGTCGCAGCTATTACGGCTATTTTCGTGCCGTACTGGGTAGTCAATATTGTGTATGGCTTCATCCAACTTGGATTTTCTTCTGACTGGGAATATAGATTTGCGACAACTACTTCGAACTGTGCGTCATCATATAATTGATAGAGCAAATTATAGGAAAGCGTTATGCCTTCATTGTTTCCAATTGTCACAACATCATAATCAGCATCGTTTAACATTTTGATATTACCTTTACCTAGTGTTGCCTCTGTATATAAATTCGAACGATCCAAATGATCCCCTAAATCGACCAGAAAGCTCGTTTCGCCTTTTTCGGCCAGTATTTGACGTTGTATTTGAATAAACGACTGACTGCGCTTCCAGTACGTAAAATGACTATGCAAATCATTCGTATGGAATATATGAATTATTTCTCGCACTTTTGCATTGCCACCTCACTCTTCGTTATTCTTCAAAAAGACCTAATTGCTTTGGCGCTAAACCATCAAATTCAAGATCAAGAATTTGCTGCATTCGTTTTGCGTTTTTTGCGGCATGCCCTCCGGAATTATTATTAAATAATACGAAGACATGTTTTGATTGGCGAGCCAGAAATTTTATTTCCTCTGCAAGTTTCTGCAGTTCTTCTTCATTATAATCATATAAAAAACGTACTTTTCGCCAGTTCTCCCCATGGCCTATATTTCGCCAGCCATGTACATTGCGCCCATGGATACGTACGAGCACTTTCTCACTAGTTGCGATTGGTACAAAAGGGACCGAGCCGCTTCCTGCTTGCGGTTCATCACAGACTGTATGAATCAATTGATGGTCTCTTAAAAATTGCACTGTCTTCTCTTTCATTTGAGGGCTGTACCAAGTTTGATTTCGAAACTCAATAGCAATAGGATACCCTTGTAATTGTTGCTTTATATATCGGATATATTGAACATTTTTACCTTGGCAGTCAAACCAAGGAGGAAATTGAACAAGAACCATTGCAAGCTTACCGTGCTTTTTAAATGTATCTGCACAATTCCGGAATGCGTTGAACATATCATTTTTCGTCTCAAATGGCAGTTCATCGCGTAAATGACCTGTCATGCCCTGATAAGCCTTCACGACAAATTGAAAAGTATCCGGGGTATCCTTGCACCATTTTTCCACATTTGCCGGTGATGGTATTGCGTAAAAGGATGTATCTAATTCTACGACAGGGAAATGCCCGCTATAATCAAACAATTTATCTTTTGCAGCAGTAACTTCACTGTATACTTCCGGGTGATCTCCCCAACCAGTTAAGCCGATTGAAATCATCGTTCTTCACCTCTCTAGCATTGTATAATACCTTACCCGTTTCGATGTTCATTCATTGCAAAACACTACATTTCCTATCATAATAATAGAAAAAAGGAGGACAAGTTTATGCATATTTTACAATCAACTGAGGAATTTGAGCAATTTAAAAGCAGTACAGCCGTAATTTTCGAATTTACAGCGGACTGGTGCGGGGACTGCCGTTTTATTGATCCGTTTATGCCGGAAGTTGTAGAAAAATTCCCGGAGTATACATTTGTTAAAGTAGACCGCGATAAGTTTTTAGATTTATGTATTGATTTAGGAATTATCGGCATCCCTAGCTTTTTAGCTTATGAAAACGGCATCGAGCTTGGACGTTTCGTCAGCAAAGACCGTAAAACTCAACAGGAAATTGAAAGTTTTATTTCTAATTTAAAATAGAAAAAAGCTTCAAACGCATTAATAGTCGTTTGAAGCTATTTTAATATTATTTAATAATACCTTCATGCTCTTCATTTTTCATAACCTTACCGTTCTTCTTTTCCCCTAAAGCCCAAAAAGTGAGTACTACCGCAACTACCACTACAGTACCAGGAACCCCTAAAGCTATTGGCCAAAATAAGTTTTCCATTTTGTCGCTCCTTTATATCATTCTCTAAATCCATTATTCCATCTAATACAATTATTGTAAATGAATACTCCACGCTTTCTGAAATCTTTCTAGTAAACCTTTGTATTTCTTCACGAATTCAACACAATTATATACAAAAAAAGCACCTGACTCCAACTTAGGTTGGAGACAAGTGCCTCATAGATTATTATCCGATTGAACCTTCCATCTCGAACTTGATTGTTGGTTATATAAATAGGAAGAAACGAGATATCTTTAATGCGATAAATACTATCTTAGAAACAATTTTATAAAATGTGGGTAATCTGGGTGTAATTCTTTTGTGGGCAATTTGTGGGTATTTTATGTAACTCGCACTTAAAAAGCTTCCTAACAAAATGTTAATGCAATAACGTTGGTATTATAGTAAAATTTAACCATAACCTTAAGGAGGATTTACCATAATGAAAAAACTATTATTTAGTGCAGCGTTGGTATTATCTCTTGGGCTTGCAGCATGCGGAGATTCTGAAACTGAGAAAGAAGTAGAAAACAATGCATCGACAACTCAAGAAAATCAAACAACAGAAGTAACGAAAGAAGAAACTAAAGAGGATGTAAAAGAAGATGTTCCGGGTGAGGTCACAAATGGGCCGTTAACCAAAGCTGGCGAATGGACAATGGATGGCGATAATAAAGTTACATTAACTAAAATAAATGATGTCAATGAAGTATATACACTTGGACCAATCAACTTAACGATTGATTCCATCAAATTATTGCACCATTCAAAGCCAACAGTAGATACCGTAACCTATATTCAAGAAGTGCACGGTAAGGATATATCTGACGGACTAAGTACGATTCAAGTTATTTACTCTGTTGAAAATACAACTGATGATAATATTATGTTCCATGCGATAAAAACACTTACTACGGATACAAAAACTCAAATCGAGGGTATGTATGATATGGCTCAAACCACAGATTCCGGTACTTATATGGGAGAAGTAATTGTAGAAGGGTTAACAATTTTACCTTATTTCTCAGGCGATCTAAATGATATCAATTCGATTAATATCTTGACTGGTGATGTTTGGGACAATGATAATCCAACAAAGTTAGCGGATAGTCAAAAGATCACAATTTCTTTCTAATAAAAAACAAAGCCTTCCACAAAATTAAATGGAAGGCTTATTTTCTGTCTGCAGGCGTTAGATACTTCATCCCTAAAACACGCTTCATCTCTTCACTCACCCAGTTCCTTAGAGCAATATTGCTGTAACTTCTCGTTTCGTCGTATCCCCTAAACAATATAAAATAATAAGTCATCATTTCATCCGATTTCTGCTTTTCGATTTTACATCCTTTCTTATATAAAGAGTCCCTTAACTTTTTAAATTCCTGAAAGGTTTCATTAATTTTAGATTCGTACCACGCATCGAATACGTCTTTCATTTTTAATTTAGATACGTGATCTCTGTCGCGCTCAAGTGTTTTTAAGAATAATTCCAGAACGATATACCGGTGAATATCATTGCTGAGTGCCATTAATTCTTTATGCATTTAATCCACTTGCCTTACTCATTACTGGATATACTGCTAAAATATTTTCCATTTTAAATGTTCGTTTAGCATGTCGTGTAAAACAGTAAGCTTGAATTGTATCGCCAGCAATTTTGATTAATTTGATACGACGTTTAGTGATTGCATTATCTTTGGCTATATACATAATCTCTATAATTTGGTTATATTGCATAGCTTTTTTTATTTGTTCTTTCATTGCAAGCACCTCAACCCTTTTAAATCATTATAGAACAAACGTTCCTATATTTAAACATAAAATTTTTCGTATTTATGGAAAATATATGAATATATCTATTTACTTTTTTGAATAGGTATAGTATAATTAATTTATAGAAAGGAGGTGAACAAGGGTGGATGATTTCGAAAAAGTCCTTGCAACAGTCGCACTTGTCGCTACAACATTCAAAGCTTTCACATCAGGCTTGAAAGACATTTACGACATGACACAAGGCAAAAAGAAAAAGCGACGCACTCCCGCAAAGAAGAAACGTCGCAAATAACACTACCGAAGGAGGTTAGCGCCTCCTTCACCTATACTATATCACATCCACTTAAAAGTATGAAAAAAATGCTCAAAAGAATTGGTTATACAAATATTGCTTTATTTATTGCGAGTACAGTTATCCTTCTGGCATATGTTGATTTTGAAAACCCGTCAGCATTTGACTATGGATTAATAGCCCTTTATAGCCTCATCATTTTAATTCACATTGCAAGAATCGTACTATTTATGTTTGTAAAAGAAAGGTGAGCATATGAACTATCAATTTACATCAACTGAAGAATTACTTCAATTCCTGGAGAAAGAATTACTCTCTGCAGCAGAGGCTATAGAAATACTTGATATTTCAAAAGCGAGACTTGGTCAACTCGTAAAAGATGGTAAATTAATTGCCGTGAAACAACAACCGAAAATGTTTCTAAAAAGCATGATATTAGAAAAGAAAGACGAGCTGGAATCGCTACGAAAGAAATATAGACCTTATGACGAATAAAAGTATAAAGCCCGCTACTATAAAAGTAACGGGCTTTAATTTATTTATTTGAATTATTATAATCGTTCTATCTCATTCTTGAGGTTTCTCATTTAGGAACTTAATAAGAAAAAGGGTGCTTATTAAATAATTGTGCCTGATTGTTTAATAGTAATAATAATTCAAATATCTTTTATATTATATTTCATCACAATAAAAATCAAACTCATATTCAGAATTAATTTCATTCGCAAATTTGATGAGTTTTTGATTCAATAAGAGACCGGAACTTTCGGGAAAAACAAGAATAATTGCTATTTTAGAATCTAAATTAAATTCTTTCAAATAGTAATTAATAATGTTTACTTTGTTTGAAAAAATATCAACTAATTTATTTATTTGTGAAGTTGGGTCACTTGTTAAGCAATAGTCGATTTCGTATGTCCATGTAGTGGTATAACTTTTGTGTTGTGTCTTTCCAATTTTGTAAATTTCCCCTTTTGTTCTTACAACTGTCGGAGTTATTCCTATTTTATTTGTGAATTCATCTAGTGGAAATTCATCCCCAAATATAGAGAAATAAGTTCTTATATTAGTATTTGGATTTTGCATTATTTCCCCTCCTATTTTTTCTGAATATAAAAAATATATTGAAATTAATTATACCATATTGTAAAATTTAGGAAAAGGGGGAATTTTTATGTCAAAAAAAATGCTTTTTAGTTTTATAGCTTCACTTTTATTTTTAGTAATAGTAACACCTTCAGCAAATGCTGATAGACTTAGTTCTTTAGATGAAAATATTCCTAACAATATTGAACTAGTTAAGACGGAAGAAGATTTGGTTGTTCCTCTAATATCTACAGATCCTCATGAAGAAAATTTCGGTGGTGCGGTCGGCGGATTTACTATTATGAGCAATTCTACTGCTACTTCGTATGTAAGGTCACATGGTTATAAGGATGTACATGAATTCAAAAGGGCATATTTGGGTGAAAAAGCTCCAATATCTCTTTATAACTTATACTACTCTAAAGGCAGTACAAGATATGTATATATACTTAACTCAAGTAACAGAGGTATAAAAGCATACGAAACCTATAATTAAAAATAGATTATAAGTCTCACAATTTTGAAATAAAAAGCCCGCTACCACTGGATTGATACAGTAGTAACGGGCTTTAACTTTATTTATTCAAATTAACAATCGACATAGCAGCTAACGCTAGAATTTCATCATTTGTAATAGTACGATCATTTAACTTATCAAGCCAAGACTTATGTGCGCCCTCATCAATGGCATAATTCAAAATGATTTCACGTTGTCCTTTACTGTTCAGAATCCCATTTATAATATCGTTTAATGATGGGCTGTTAATATCCAATGTACGCGCCTCCTTGCCCTCTACAGTTGAAGTATTAACCGAAGGCTTTAATGATTTCCCAACCGCTTTCGCTAACTCATTTGCAATTGCTCGGCATATTTTATCAAAGTCTCTGCGATACAAAGCTACGTCCACGCTATCATTTACAAAGCATACCTCGATTAGGTAGCAAGGTTTATTTGTGCCTTTGAGCAAACCTAAGTCAGTACGAATTTTAACTCCACGATTTTTCAAACCTGAAGCATTTGCAATTGCATCTGTAATCTTTTGAGCGACTGCTTTATTTTTATCGCTATATACAAGTGTTTCAGTACCGATTCCCTTACTATGTGTACCAGGTGAAGAATTAAAATGAATACTGACATCAATCTCACGATCTGTTTTATTGTGCATTGCTATTAACCACGGTATATTTTGTTTTGCCGATTTACTGACATTATCCTCAATGTAGTTAGTCGTAATACTCGATGCACGTAATATAGCTGTTACTTCTTTAGCTACTCGAATATTTTCTTCGCCTTCATCAATTAAACCGAGCGCTCCAGTACCTTTTCCATAATGTCCACCAGAAATAGTAATCATAATTCATCATCCTTTGGTTTTTCGTATCGCAAGGCTCTCATACTGTCAGAAGCGCCACTTGTCGTAGGGTCTACAACAATACCCATAAGCGCTAAAATCATGAGAATTGTCTCTGAAATGCCTGTAATCTGTTCACTGTAGATTGTAATATCCACATTAAAAATACCCGCTATTTGATTAGCGAGTACAATAAGTAATGCTATTAGTGATACCCAAAATTGTTTATGTTGCATACGTACTTTCCAGTTGATTTTCATATTATTGTCCTCCTACCAGCTTTATTGCGGCTTCGATTAATAAATACAAAATTCCTCCAGATACCACGAGTTTGCCGAGTAATTCCCACTTTTTCTCGGCATTGGATTTCTTGAGAGCCTGCTCCGCTAAAGTGATTTCGTGAGTGCGCTTTCGGTCCGCTTCTTTACTTTCGTCACGTGCCTTGAGTAGCTCCCATTGATTTGTCAGCGTATCACGAACAAATTCTTGTTGCGACTGGCTACTTTGCAAGATTGTTGCTTTTAATTCTGTATTTTGAATTACAAGATTGCTCATCTGTCCTGATAGCATATCCAGTTTTTCTGTCTGCTTCTTATCGTTTTCCTCCAACTTTGCATAGCTCATTTTAAGCTCATCGATGCTTTTTCCCTGCGCTTCAATCAATTCTTTATGTGTGCCGATGAGTTGTTCATGAGATTCAATAAGCTCACCGTGCTTTTTCACAGTTTCATACATGGACGGATCACCTCCAATTGTTTCAACAACCATCCTCTCCCCCCAATTCGTGTGCTGATTATAAACTACGTGATAAATTGTGTGCTGTGAGACGCTTCGAGATTATGTTTTATGCACTGGTGTCCTTATCGATTCGTCTGATAAAGCAATATAAAAAGCACCCTCGGGTGAGAGTGCTGCAATTTATTCAATATTATTTTTGTCAATTTGATTTAAAGTAATCGACTTAGCTTCTATTAAAAGTTGTTCGATTTTTTCGTTTGAGTAACCTTCTTTTTCAAGGAATAAAATAAATGTCATTGTTAAGGTAACTAAGGCCTGTGCGTCATTTAAATTAGAGAAGAAGCTCTCTAATAATTCAACGTTCTTTATATTCATTACTCTCCCCCTTTCCTAATACAATCTTACTAAAAGGGGGAGAGTTTTCCTTTAATAAATTTTTGCTATAAGCAATTAATTAGAGTTACTCAACATTTTGGAACTAATACTTAACAAGTTTATGTTCCTTCATAATCCAATCATCTTCTAGTTGAACCCAGTTTGGATAACAAAAGCGATTTTGATTTTTATTCCATTTCATTTGAACTTCATGGAATCTTTCTTCGGGATAGTATTCACGTTGAATCCACCTAATATCTGCCTTATTAATACCATCTATCACAATTTGAGGTAAATATCCCTTTAAAATTACATCAACAACATTTTCAATAAAATTTGTTGGACTCATTCCTTCTTTTTTTGTTGAAATTAATACTGTTATCAATGGACTTTTATTTCTTCCAACATGGATTTCTACATCACAATATTTAATCATTACTAAATCATTTTCATCTGGTACAAAACTCGCTGTTAAAAATGGTAACTCAAATTGATAAATACCCGGGTGATAATATGTCATATAAACTCCTCCTTTTGTTTCCTTATATATTTCGACAAAAGAAGAAGATATTTAATTTATCTTATACTTTATTTAAACCCCTTCTGTATTCTCCAAGATATAATCTTCAACAGCCTCTCGATAATCAGCATTTGTAATGTCATCTAAGATATACACTTTCTCCGTCTTTGGATTAAGTCCACCATTCATAATTCTTTCTGCTGCGATACGCACGACTACTGAATTTATCATTATAAAATCCCTCCAACTTCGTTTTCTGCTTGTAATAATAATGCATCTTCTAATTCACGAATACGTTTTTCTTCTGGTGTTTCGTAATTAGTGAGCTCAATAACAGGTTGCTTTGTCTCAACGTCAATTGATAGAATTATTTGCTTTGTGAAATCAAAACCATAAGGAATGTCAATCCATGATACTTCTTCATCTTTAGGACGTGCAACTCCGTTGTCCATCTCTCCACTCATGAAAAGTATTTCACCTTTTTGATTATGATAAATACGATTACCAACTTGCATTAAAATTACCTCCGTTTCTAATTAAGGAACTACCACATAAGTAAATTGAATAAGGTTACCAGTAGTTAATGAGGTAACAATATCAAACCTTACACTGAATCCACTTGCGTTAGGAGTTACCGCAGCTGAACCAATGTAATATGCAGTACTTGCCCCATCATCTGGTTTATAGATAAAACTTTGAGTTCCTAACCGTTCACTCCAAAAGAATCTCATGTCTTTTGGACTTGCACCTCCATGCGTAGAACCTGCAAGAATCATTATTTCACGAGGTCTAAATGGCAACCCACTAATATTAGCGTACCATATACGTTGCCCCCAAGTAGTAGGGCTATAAGAACCACTACCACTAACTGCTCCTGTTTGTATTAGCCTAATATTATTTGCCATATTTGCGAACGTTTCAACAGGGCTTGTATAAACCCCTTTGTCAGAAATGGCGCTCGCAACTGCTGTTTTCCCATTACTGACAGATTGAAAAAGTTGGTTATAGTGAATCGTAGTTAATACTTGTTCCCAAGCTGACCATGTTTGTGCATTGGTCTTGAAACGAGTCCAAATGTTATTATTCATACCTTTTGACGTTTGAATGACAACATCTCCTGAAACTTCTACGATTAATAAACCCCAATCTCCGGAACCTGGAGCGTTAAGCGGGGTTGCTCCAACCGCATATACCCCCGGAGCAATGTATCTATTGAAATCCATATTGTTTAATCGCTGATTTGTAGCATTCAACGGTCTCCAACCACTCCAAGTTTCTGTACCGTTTACCATATAAGAGTTTCGCTTCACGGTTAGTCCGTTAGAGATATGAGCTATTTGTACGATTCCACCTCCGGAGGTATCTGACCAAGGTACAAAAGTCTCAACTGACGCATAATTATCAGCGTTTATAAAGTACTCTGCACCTAAATCAACATCGCTGGGGTTCTTAAATTCATAATGAGTTCTAGTCATCCATGGGAAGCTACGGTAATACGAAACCGTCGCCTTATGTGTTCGTGTATCTAATACCTTGTTTCCATTCCAAGACCATGAATCCTTATTTTGAGTCACTGTTTGCTCGGCCGTATTCCATTTGGTACGTTCTTGCGATGTAATATGAGCTGTTTTATCGCCCGCATGTTTAGTAAATTCGGTTTCTAAATCGCTTAATTCTTGCTCGATTTGTGTAATGTCACCATTTTCTTGCAGTGCTTTTAACACATTGTACGTTCTGTTTAAAAGCCAGTTCATGTGTTGTGCTGACGGTTTCATGCCCGGTTCCCAGCCACTGGTCTTTAAACTTTCTGGGGGCTCTACTCCGGCGTTAAGCCAAACCGGTAATTGTTCTGACATTTATATCACTCCTTTAAATAGGTAATTCATTATCCTGAGCAGGCGTATAAACTGCCCCTAAATAACCACCTGTCATTTCGTTTTCTACATCACCGAAACCACGGTTAATATCAATTCCATTGCTTAAATCACCAAACTCGAACGTTCCGGATAATTCAATTGCTTGAACCTTCACCCCTGCAGCGACTGTCTTTTGTATAATTCGAACAAAGTTAACAGGATCCAAACCAGCTTCGTTGATTCGTTGTAACGGCATTTCAATTAGTTTTAAAGCAGCAGGCTCAGGTTCAAGTTCATCATGCCATTTCTCCACAATTCGGATTTGTGAAGTGGGTACCGATAATGCAACGGCAATAACATTGATGATCGTGTTAATGCTGCCATCTGACAAATTACGCGCTATTTTAGACCTTAATAAAATGCGATACACTTCATCTGTTGCTTTACCACGTGGCTGATTCACATTTGAGCCAATATCATCAAGGGCTTTACCTTGTGCATTATCAATATCTCGCCAATCCCCCACACGTTCGGTTGTTTCCTGCAGCTGCAATAATTGATCACTGAAAATATACATGAGCTTGGCAATATTGCTAGTATTGTCCTTTTTAAAATGGTCCACGAAGCGACTGATGATTTCCTTTGTACTAAACATCAATCGTCACCTCGATATCGTGTGCGTCAATTTGAGCGACCTGATGAATGGCTACATTTATATTTTCTTCAGCAAAATAAATGCCGTCAGTGCTTAGTTCAAGTTCAACATCCGTAACACCTGGTACCTGGAGAATAGCAAACATACCTTTGGCCATAACTACTTTTTCACCCATATTTAAACCGGAGAATAACTGTTCATTTGAATCTGCTCCACCAATGTAATGAACGAGCGCATTTTTGACTTGCTCAATTCCATCCGATTCAAACGTTGTATTGGTACTAATTGTTACTCGAGCACGCAAATTAACTGCTGAAGCACGGGTAAAGCGCATTATTTGAGGGTTTCCGCTATCATCACTAACTGTTACCGTTGTGGTGCCATATGGATTTATCCCACCTGCTTTTGACGCTAAGATTGCATTCGCGATATCTTCATCCTGTCCGCCTAAAACAAATGCCTGTATGCCACGAGAAGGTGTGCCAAATTGATCCGTTACATCGTCATAATTCTCTATGACTTGTGCAGCTCGAACACTTGCGACGTTTAAAATTGCACGCCGAATTGCTGCAGCCGTACCGTTTCCAATTCCTTCGACTGTAATGTTTGCTCGAGCGCGTGCCTCGGCATCTGTTTCTTTTTCTCGGCCACCATCTACATTTTCAAGATTAACTACACTATCAACATTCGCATTTGGATTAACGATTTCGGTAATAGTGCCAGCAGGTGTATTGCCGATAGAACCAATTTCTGTACACACAATATCCACAGTACCCACACCATTACTATCAAGCGTGACACTGCCAATGGTTTCATAAGTAATGTCGCTGTTTTGTTTCCCAACTAAAAAGCCACTTTCCACGGTGTACAATGGTGTACCCGTCAAAGTGACTCGTCCAAAAGCATATTCTTCTAAATTTCGTGTAATACCGGCATACGGAAGTAATTTATCAAGCTGTACACCCTCAGCCGATTTACGATAGGAACCATGATAAACTTGTTCAATCGCCATCCATGCCAGGGATAAAAACCATGCCATAATCCGCAATAAAATTCCTAAGAAAGCACGCTCGCTAACATTTGCATCTGCACCGAATCCTTCTTTTGCTTTAGCTGACATATCGGTTAATAGTTCATCGTAGGTTTTTCGTTTAAACCCATCACGATCAAGCATTTAAAACCACCTCTCTTTCTAAAACAACGCCATCTATTAAGGTGACAACGTAAGTAATGGTACGTTGGCGCACTTTTTTATTTGTAATGACCGATAAGCTCTCGATAGTTTCAACACGCTCTTCTTGAGACAATACTCGCAAGGCTTCTGCTCGTGCTTCATCATCGGTGGTCTTTTCAAGAAAGCGCATATGCTCGGCTCCAGCTGCTTCATTCAAAAACCATTCACCCAAATTGATACCGAAGGATATTTCAATACACTGTGCAACCTCTTCAGGACCTTCTACTAATACAAAGTCGCCGTTTTCAAATCGTAAATCGCCATTAATTAACCCGAGCGTTTTCATTGTCTGAACACCCCCACGATTACTGCATCATGAATACTGAACATGCGAGCAGTACCAGGATAAACTAGTGCACCTGTTTGTGCATCATCGATTGCACGCTGATTGAATATGACTTGCACAATATCATCAGCTTTCAAATCAGGAATCATTTCAACCGATTCAGCAAAGGTCAATTCATTGTGTATGTGCTCTCCTGTACCTGTATATTGAGCATGAGCGCCTTTATCCGTGGTAACAGCAATTCTGCTGTTACCGTGGATCTTGTATCGCTGAAATAAAACAGGAACATCCTCAATAGGTGGCAATGTTTTGGGTTCCTTATCAATTTCTTTTGCTTTAAAAAGAGGCTGTATTGTGGCTGTACAGGTAGATGCGTCAAAGCTTAGTACTTTGCAAGGCATTGCTGTATTAATGCCAACTAATGCCCCTCCCATAAGGCCACCAAAAAAAGTAGATGCATTGCTCATAAAATCGCCTCCACTTCTGTATAGTAGGTATTTCCTTTGCAAACATGCTTTCCTTTACGGACCCGAACTGTCGCTTTTACTTCGGCCGATTGAATTTTAATAATGGATGCTGTATTCATACGATATTGCAATAAAGAGGTCACTTTATAGCCTTTTATCACTTTCCCATCCCGTTCATCCTCAAAGTATTCAGGCGACCCAATTAATCCGGTATCTGCAGACAGAACAAAATTGTGATTGTCTCCCTCTTTAATAGGGCGAACGTATGTCTGACCTCTGCTAATATAACAAGAAGCTCCACAATCTTTTGCGATTCTTTGGATTTCTTTTAAGATTTCACCGTCAATGGAGTAGCCTTTTTTATAAACTTTATTTGTTGGAAGTCTAAGTACGGCTATCTTTAAGCCTAAAGCTTTTGCAAAATCTTTAATCAAAGCATCCGCTTTAATCGTTTTTTTGTAAGCACGTTGTAAGGTTTTGTTGGCATTGTAGGGTACTGAATCCAGTACTTTAATGGTTGTCAGTTTGTCAGTCCCCACTCGTTTAGTTGAATGGGAACTGATTTCTCCTTCCAAGGCAAGACCTTTATCCGCTTTGTAACCCGCATTGATCGTAAATTTCTGTCCACGTTTTAACTGATTAATGGTGTCCTGTGATAGGTTATAAACAGCAACAGTACTGATATTTGGCGTAAGGTCATCATCAAACGGCACTTCAAACTCAATATCTAAATCTCTGTTATTCATTTTCACCGAACCTGTCACAATTTCTACAACACGCATAAATAATTTAGTACTCATTCATTCATCACCACCAAAAATACTGTCTCATTTAAATTATCCCAACCTACACGGGTTTCGTTTCCCGCTTCATCGGTCGGTACAATTAGAGGGGCTGGGAAACGCGCATCATATATTTCACTAAATAACGGTTCACCGTACACAATTTTTTCATTTCTTACTAAGATTACATCGTCTTTTGATAAATCTAATGTAAAGAAATCTCCAACAGCGTTATATTCCACACCAATTTGAAAAAGCTCAACTCCTAACTCGATTTCAAACGAATAGGGAATGAGCTCTTTTTCAATATTTATATATTCTTTGCTGATCACAAGCTCACCCCACTTTCAATTTTGCGCCGACTGGAATTTTTCGAGGGTCATACCCGTTTAGTTTCTGTAATGAAGCCACGGTCACACCGTATTTTTTTGCTAAGGAAGAATAGGTATCTCCCTTTTTTACTGTATGGGTAGTGGCTTTAATACCTTTCTTATTCTCGGTTTGCTTACGGCCGGCTTTTGCTTTGGATGCCGTTACTGCTTTGACTTTGGGCTTTACATAAGAAGATTGAGCGATTCGCACTTCGGTCAGCGTAAGGCTGAAACGATAGCCATTCATGATTCCAGAATTGGCTTTAATCGACAACCCGCTAACAAGCATATTTTTATAAATACGCCGACCTTCATACGTAATTGCTTTACCATCAAACTCAATTTTCTGAAGCTTTTGCACAAGTGTCTCCACTCGGTCGGCTGTAGGACGAACAAGTAAACCCGATATTTTTACAACAATCGGTTTCCGTTCTACGTGATCCGATAAATCAATCCCCTTTTCCACCTTGTGGGTTGGGGCATCCACATCAATTTCTGTATCTTCATCCTCGACGTGGATTAACAGCCCGTGCAACTTGGATGTACCAACTAATTCCTCTGCCATGTTACCCCTCCCTCACTTGTGGCATGGTTGCTGTTAAATCTGCGAAAAAGTCTTCCATTGCTTCTCGAATATTAAATACGGTTTCATCGTTTGTATTTCCACCTTGAACAATGATTTGGACAGGTGCCTGAATTTTGGAGGTAGTGGTTGTTGAACTAGACACTGGAGCTGTATTGTAATTAGCTGCTACACCAAAATCTAAGCTAGGACTAGTGCCCTCGCCTTTTAAAATGCCTGCGTTACGTAAAATATCCGCTTCATTTTTAGGTAAGACAGCCTCATCTTTATGCAATAACGCGGGCATATCATCATAGGGTACTCGACCAAGACCGACTTCAAAACCTGGGATAATTCCAGTGACTTTTGATACAACTCCACCAATTTTATCGCCAACATTAAAATTTTTGAGCGATTCTGCTGCGCTACCAATCTTTTCGATTACCCATTGGACCGAATCAGCCACCTTATCGAATGCTGTTACGATAGCATCAAGTACGGGTTTCATAATTGTCCAAGCACCTGTAATTGCAGCGGCCGCCAAAGGAAGCAAAGGGACAATAATATCTTGAACTAAAAAACTAACAATAGAAGCTATTGTTTTAAATAATGAACCCCCAAGCTCTAAAATAGGAGAAATGATTTTAAACGCTGCCTCGATTACACCTTGTGCAACCGGCATTAAAGGCACGATGACATTCTCGACCAACCCTTTCACTGCCGATTTGACCGCACCAAAAACATTGGATGCCCCGTCCAAAATATCACTAATATAACCGAATGCAACGCCTACGTATTCTTGCGCAACTGGCATTAATGGTATGATTACGTCATTTACGAATTGCATCACGATATCTTTTGCATCAAAAAAAGCATCGCGAACCGCACCGCCAAAATTTGCGATACCTTCCGCTATTTCGGGTGGTATACCTAATGCCTCCCAGATGTCCGCCACTTCTCCCGTATCGTAGACCAATGCCATGACACTGTCGTATACAGCCATTACAACATCTTTTACTACCGTCAGCTTGTCGAATGCACCGGAAAGGAAACTCATGAATGGACCGGGGTCAACATTCGAAAGAGTATCCGCAAGTACAGTTACAACTCCTACCACTTGCTCAAGTATCGGTGTCCCAACCTTTTCCAAAAAACCTTCCCAAGCTGAACGCAAGTTACCCACTTGGTTTTCCCAAGTATCGGATTCTTTAGCTGCTTGTCCTAACGCCCCAGAAAGTTTGTTACCATCCTCGACCATTTTTAATAGCGTATCTTGTTTCTGATATTCAGTTAAATCGTTGAACTTTTTACCGAACAACTCAGTAGCTTTCGCATTACGAGTAAATTCCGTAGCACTAATACCCAATGCGGCATCATTTTCGTAGTTACCCTTTAAGAACGACTGTAAGCTTTCTGCTGATTCTTCAATGCTTTTATCATAAAACGCCGCTGAATCCGCCGCCGCTAATGTTGCACGTTCACTTAATGCTAGTGCATCCGCTGTATCGGCACCTGTGGTTTTAGCGAAGGCCGCAATTTGAGTGAATGTCCCTTTTAATCGGTTTTCGTACATACCTGTTGTTTGCGATATTTTGCCAAGGCTTTCAGCAGCACCTGCTTCCATATCACCGAACACCGAGCTGAATTGAGCATCTCTCGCTTGACCACTCGCCGCCGCTTCAATCGCCGATAATCCGAAATCTTTGATTTTGTCTAGCGCAAAACCTGCTGCTACGACTGCGCCGACCTTCATAATGCCACTTTTTAGCCGGTCGAATGAACTCGTGGCGCTGTCAGCCTCCGATTCCAATTTACTCAAATCGTTATCATCCAACCGGTTAACAGCCTTTTCGGTATCTTTTACATTTTTTTCGAGATCATCGAATTCTTTGCTTACATGATCAATACCAGTTTCATCCATCGCCGAAAAATCAAGTTTACTCAATCGTTTGGCGACCTCATCCACAAGCTGATCAAGTTTCGCGAGAGGTCCCGTGTCAATGTCGATTCCAATCCCAACACCTAAATCACGAATCATGATGTTACTCCTCTCTGCTCATTTTTTCGGTCAATGTAACTATCGACTGCGGCGTTTGCTTCCATAATTTCATCTAATGTCATACAAGATGCTTCACTGTAAGTTAAAAAGCCTTCTGTAATTGGTCGCCAAAAAGACCAATTTTCATCGACTTTTTGACGATATAAATGTAACGGCTTAGCCTTCCTGAAATGTAAAATTCACGGCTTCCTTCATTACTTCTGTGAATCCTCCATTTTCTTCAAAATGTTCGTATGTTACTTTGCCACCTTCTTTTAAAAAGACGACATGTTCCATTAAAGCACTATACAACTTTTCTCCAACTTGTACACCGTGTTCGTTTTTAGAATTATCACGCATACGAATCGCTTCGCGTAAACCTGGATATTGGATTACGTAATCAATACCTTCAACCGTAATTTCTTTTTGTTCACCTTTTTTTGCCATTGCTTTCCGCTCCCATTCTTTGCGCTTCAAGTGCGCTGTTATATGATTTTTTTTCATAAGTAAATTAAAAAGAGCGAGCAGAAGCCCACTCTCCTTTCGTTTTATTTCACTGTGTAATCAAATACTTTTAACGTAAACACGCGATTTGTTGCAGCTTTACCAAACTCTTTGTCGGACGTTTTAGTAACCATTGCTTTTGTACCTCCTACAACTTCTTTAACCTCGTTATTTGAGTTGACCCATACTGGTACCATTGATCTTAAATTTGCTAATCCATCTAATACCGCAATCGAAGGTGATGTCTGGTTTAATGTGATTTCAATCGTCCCCATGCCATCTCCATTAATTGACACAACCGCATCGCCTTGAGCGGATGAGCTGGCTTCGAAGTTATCATTATCTTTAGAGGCCTTTACCATCGTACCATCTGCATAACCCGTAATAAAAACGCCCCCAACCGTCGTTACGACTTTGCGAGCGTCATATGTTCCAATATGTCCAGCAAAGAACTGGATATCCAATTTTAATAGAAGTTCCATCGCTAATCCTCCTTAAACTACCATCTCGCCGTAAACTGTTGCTTCATGGATTGCTCCGGCAAGTTCAAGGCTAAATGATAATCCTTTGTAATGTCGTTCTACGCGATCTGCTGCATTCGATTGAGCGCGATTCAATGCTGTCAACGTGTATAAAGGCTGTCCAGCATCATCTAATGCAATGATGCCTTGCTGACCTGCAATTTCTAAAATGGTACGCGCCTCACCCTCAATACGAGGGATGCCGACATCATCAAATGAAATTTTGTCGTTATTCGCAAATAATTGAGCGATTGCATTTTCCATGTTTACTTTCACCCAGTCCTTGCCGTGAATAACGTCGATGTATTCGCCTGAAAGCATTTTGCCCTCTGACGTTTGATACTGGCCGCCTTTTGATACATAAGCGAAACCATTTAATGCATGGATTGCTAATAAAGTCGTCGCATCATACGGTGCTGGATCTACACCGATTAAACGTTTGAATTTATAAGTGATGGAACCAACTGGCTTCGAACCATGGCCGCCGATTAAGGCTAAGTGAGGGTATTGTTCAAGCTTGTCATGCATCATAGTAAATGTACGGTCATATTTTTTAGCGGATAATGTAGTTAAATCTTCAATGCTATCCACGGTATGTGCAGCTACTTTAAAACCTTCGCCTTCTACGATGTCGGAAATGGTGATGAAATCCGCTGCAGTACCTGTCGCTAGTGATACAAAATACCAATCCTCATCGTAATACTTTGCTAATGCTTGTGCAGCACTTACTTCCTCGCCATCATAAGTGGCAATTGCTATTTTGGCAGTACTCGTATCACCTTGCTTAAATGCAACCTGTGCCGCTTTATAAGCATCGGTAGAATCAGGGAAATCAATTGCTACTCCTTCAAGATCGCCGTAGGTTTTGAAAGTGGAAGCACCAGCTTTTTGCGCCAAAATTAACGGTGTACCTAAACCTTCAAGTGCTGCAGGTTTTTTAATATTAATAATGACCGTTACGTCCTTTAATGGCATTATTATTCCTCCTTATGATTGAATGTGACTTGTTCAATCACATCAATATTGTAAGTTTCTGTATCGCGCACTCGTAATCGGACATCAAAACCGATTCGGCGCTCATATTCAATCGTTAAAAAAACATCCCTATTCGTAGCCGGTAAAACGTCCACAATAGCGATGTAAGCATCTGATAATTCAATTGTCCCTTTGCCCAGGAAATAATTCCGGGCTTTGTTAGCTAAGTCCGTGGTGCTTTCTATCGCATCACTGTGAGCTGTTAATGACAAAACCATTTCATAATCCTGTTCCATGGTCTGTGTGCCATTGTCAGTTGAAATTGAAGGCTGCCCTATACCGATAGCCGGGGAAGTTTGTTTAATCGCAATAAAAGGATAAGGGGGCTGTTCACCTGTTGTTTCGGCTTGTATGACATTTTGAGCAATGTAACTGGATAAACCATTTTGCAATGGAATCCACCAATCATCGTACTTAATCAAACGAACTCACCCCTTTAGCTACATAGCGATAAAAGTCTCCATACGGCTTAAAATTAGCGCTTGTATCAACGGTATACTTATGACCGTCCTGCTCGATTTTATCGCCATGGTTTAATGCTCTCAGGCTGTAAATTTGTGCATCGGCACTTGTAACGGCCCCACCCAATTGTGCAATGGTTTTAATGTCAAAAGGAATAACAGCAAGTGAAATTACTTCCTGTGTTGGTTCCCCCTTCACCGGTTTACCGTTTACCCATGCGCCATCTGTAGCCATACCGTGCAAAATAGTAGGACGGCAGTATTTTTTAATTAAACGAGCAAAATTATACATACTCAATCCACCTCAACCTCCATCTTGCCAATTAATTCACCACTATCCACTAAAGGATTGTTGGAACCTTTCTTTCTGCCGACTGTAAATGGATGATTGACAGGGTTATCTAAATCACGAGCATGTTCTTGGATTTTCCCTCGCAACTCCAATGCCAGCATTTCATAAAAGGTTTCAACTGACACATGCCCGGCAATGACATCGGCAATAAACTCATCGGCTTTCCTTTGGACGTCTTTCGCATGCTTGTCTGCACCGGTGCGCAAAAACGAGCGTTCCGGGATAACAATGTGGGTTGTTTCTGCACGCAAATGGAGACCCTGAGAAGCCAAATAGCCCCTCATTTTGTCGGTCACTTTGATACGGGCGCCGTATTCGTGGACGCCAGCTATCATTTCTAGTTCAGAACCTGCCTGATAGCCGACCTTAGCTTTCTTCTGATTCATCTTTTGCAGATCGGCAATGATTTCTGGGATGCGGTTATTATCACGAACAGTTACCTTAATACGTGCCATAATTGTACCCCCTCTTGTAAGGAGTGAAGCGCATTTTCCGTAGCCTTGCTTGTGATAACTTACTGATTAGTGCGCTATCACGCTCATTTATTGAATCAAATGTTTGAGACATGCCGGCAATCGATTCAGATTTAATACCATGATTCCCTTGTAATTCAAAAGCAACATATTGAGCGACAACACCTTTCGCTACTCTAGGTAGCATCAGCTTGTCATTTACTAGGAAGGATTGCCCGCATACTCTGACCACCCAATCAATGGCTTCGCCTAATTTCATTTCAAGGTATGCATCGTTGCTCGTTTCACTCTCCGGCAGTTGCAGCAGGATCTTCAGTTCCGTTAGCTCCATCAGGATCACCTTCACCCACAATAATTAAAGTAATCAAATCGTCTTTATTATCACTGGATTTATATTTAATGTTCTTGTCATCTAAATATTTCTTGAGATCAGCAACCTTGTATTCATCCAATTCAGTAGCATCTAAAGTACTGAAATCGACAGGTGCCTTTTCCTCGTATGGTTTAAATCCTCGGCCTTTGTATAAAATTTCGTATGCTTTTTCAGTGGCGTTAATAACGCGACCTTTATATTCGTATTTTGGCATGTTGCATGCTCCTTTCAATTAAAAAATTAAAGAGCGAGCTATAAGCCCACTCTTATTAAACACCTGTTGTTGGTACTAATGCAGCAAACGCATCATCCTTCAACGTCATGAAACCAATATGCATCGTCGCTCGTAGCGCAAACATATCACGTTCGAATAAATTGATTGGATCGCCGTTAGCGTCTGTAATTGTCGATAATGTAGCATCTTCTGAAACAGCGTATTCAATGTTTTGTAAAATACCGTAACGAGCCATATCCCAATCACCAGCTAACGCTAACGCTTTTGTTGTATCGAATGAACCTTTTGGTGCGTATGCAATTGGTTGTCCAAGCACTTGAGAGGCAACATTACCTGTTGTATCGTTGAAAATTGGTAAGTTGTTGTTATCTACTGCACCACGTAAATCTTTGCGGAATGACTTTGTTGTAGTTAATCCGTTAAAATCATGATCAGCATCTTCTAATAATGCAATAACATCGTTGAAATCTAGGTAAAGGTTAGCATTTGTACTTTGTTCCACTGTTTGACCTGATGCTACAACCTTTTCCCAGACAGATACGCCTGTTGCATATGGTGTGCCGTTTCCAAACAATGCAGCTTGGTCAAACTTTTTATAGAATGCCTCGGCGATCATTGGACGGACTTGAGTGAAGAAATCTTGAACCGTGAATTTTAAAAATTCTTTTGATACCGGGATGATTACCCCTAGTTTTTTTGCTTCCATTTCAGCAGTTAACCAAGTAGCTTTCGAAGTTTGAATCTTCTCTGCTTCCCCTATCCAGTAAGCACCTGGTCCATCAGCTAGGTAAGTAAATGTTTTCTTTAATGTGTTCATCGGCTCATATTTAGCCAGTTGCATAACGGCCGAGCTTCCCATGACTTCTTTTAAAACAAGCGTACCTGTTTCTGTCGGGATTGATCCTGTACGAGCATTCGCTAATAAAACATTAGCCGGGTTAAACGTTTCGAATTGACCGATATTTACTGATAAACGTTTTTTAATTGTTTGCATATGAATATTCCTCCAATAAGTTTGTTATTTTCGTAGCGATACTTCTTCAGCGATAGCGCTCACATCAATAGCAGATCCGCCACCTTTAGTGCTATGTTCAATATCGCGTCCATTTTCTTTAAATTTGGCATCTACTTGAGTCTTAACGATTCCATCCAAATCCGTTTTCAATTCGTCAAGTAATGCCGTTGTAGCCGTTTCATCGTCTCCTAAGAAACGTTCGATATATTTACTAGCAAATGCGCTATCTAATCCTTGCTTCGTAGCATGAGCCAATGCAGTGGCTTTCAATTGGGCTAACTTTTGAGCTTTCTCACCTTTTGAAATCTTTTCTTCCAGCTCACGAATGCGCTTTTGCTCAGGTGTTTCATCTGGATTGCGCTTTTTAACCTCTTCATCCACTAATGCATCAAGGTTATTTGTTTTCCACGTTTCAAGACCCTTAGTGAAATATGCATCTAGTTTAGGTTGAAGCACTTTTTTACCTTCGGATGTATCAAGGAATGTTTTCACCGCATCAGGTGTCACAACATTCGTTTTGTAGTATGCCTGCACCTCTGCATTTTCCTTGTTAGCCTCTAAGTAAGTCTGCACCTGTTCAAATGTTAGCTCACCATCGAACTGAGAAATATTAACGGATAATCGTTTTTTAAACTGTTTCATATTGTCCTCCTAGCCAAGCAGTTCAAGCCTACTTGTCCTTTTCGATTATTTGTACTGATAATTCATGAGGAAATTGTTCCTCTAAATCTTGCAGAAAACGAACAGACGACTGCAAAAGAGTAGAAACTGCAGCACAAACCTTTGAATCGGTATGCCCTTCTGCTTCAATCTTCATGTAGCCGTCCTGATTAGTTGTAACTTTAATTTTTGTAGCCATGTAAGCCACCTTTCCGCCCTCATTGTACGAGCCAACAAGTGCAAGATATAAGCATTATTTAATTACTGAAACATCCCTCCTATAATTGGGTATTTGTATGGCAAAATAAAAACACTCGACCTTTTTGAATGGTTGAGTGTTTTACGCTTTGTATATAATTTTTTTGATTTCGTCACTTTTCAGGGTAATTAGTTCATCGTCATCTAATCGCTGAGCGTAATATAATGGCTCGGATTCATACTTTTCAACGATTGTCGCTTCTATTCCTGAGTGAGTTAACACTACATCATATTCTTTTGCTTCAATCAATTTATTCATCCTCCATTTTCTTTTTCGCTTTCTTTTCATCGATGACATATACAGTTGTTAAAGAAGGGGTGTCTGTATTATCCTTTACAATCCAGCTTGTTAAAATATAACCACTTCTATTCGAGGGACCAGTTATATTCATAATGGATTCAAAAGATTCACCATGACCATTGTGACCTTTAGGAGTAGTATAAGCATCCGGTAAATTCTTCATAATGTTTTGCTTCAAATCCTGCCAGTTACTTTGATTATAACCTAATAAATCATCAAATAATACAGCTTTAGGACCTCCGTGAGGATGATTTTTATTCAGCGCATATAAAGTAAGCTTTTGATCAATGAAATTTGCTTCCTTTAGGTTTGGAATGACGTTTTGAGCCCGTTTCTCAAACGGAACGCTTACTTTCCCCATTTCTACGATTGGTTCAAGTGCTTTTTTGTAATCCTCAAATGTTTGTTCAGCCAGCTGGTCATTCGTTTGCCCTTCTACACGATCTATCTCATAAACCAAGAAGCAACGGCAATTAATATCATGATGTGCATAGCCGCTGTTACCAGGAGCAGATGTCTTTTCGCCTTTCCCAAGGTCAAATAAATCATCAACCGGAATCTTCACTTGGTCCATTTTCACATGATTAGCTTTTGAAGTTTTACGAACACGGCTGTCTTTCATGTTCACCCATTTTTTCATCATAACTACGCCACGCTTGTTAGCATTTTGTACGCTGTCTAATGTACCTGCTTCCCGCACTCGGTGTGTTTCAGTTCGTGCAATACGAATAGATTTCTCATAATCACCTTGAAACGTTTCGGTAAGATTATTGGCCATCTCTTTATAAGTGGTTCCACGCACAAGATTCTGCGTAACATTTTGATTAATTTTATAAATAATGTCGCGTCGATTCTTTTCGAGCGTTGCTGCAAGGGTTAAACCTTTCACCGGATTGTCTATGGCTTGCTTAATTTGGTCAGCCTTTAATGACCGATATTGCATATTCACTCGAGCTTCCTTTTCTATCGCCCAAGACATCCATTCATAGGAATAAACATAATGAGTGGATAGAAGCGCATAGAAGCTCGTCTGGGTGGTTTTAGACATGGTATTGATATGTTGACTCATTGATTCGGTAAACTTCTTTAAACGGTCAAATTTCATCATTTCAGCGTATGTCAGTTTTCCATCTACTTCATATTTCTCATAAATGGCTCCTAATTCTGCAAGAACATCTTTAATGAGATTGCGATAAAATAGCCGAATACTGTTTTCTGTGGACGACAGTTGTTTATTACTCCACTGATCCAGTTTCTTGCTGTACTTTTCTAAATCCATTATTCTCACCGCCCTCATCCATTAACGGTGGAATTGCGTCACGCTCCAGCTCACGTTGTTCCATTTCATACTCAACATCATCAACATTCGGAAGCGTAGCAAGTGCCGTCTTGTGCGAAGTAATTGCAAGCATTGCAACAGCAGCATCCACTTTTTCTTTAATGTTCACTGGAATATTGCGTTTAAATTCAAACCACAACTTCAAATAGTCCTCTTTATCACATATACCTTTCTTGGCCCAGGCGCTACATAGTACCTTGAATTGATAACGCAGTGCTGCTACCATTTTGCGTTCCATCGTAATGCATTTGTTTTCTAAGGACATGAGTTTAAATTCGAGCGCTACACCTGTAACGTTACCGCCAAAAGCTTCATCACTAAAGTTAACGGATTTAGCTAAACGCATAATGTTTTCTTCTAAGCGATCCAAATGGTGCTCGATAAGACTGTCATTAACATCTTTGGTTAAGTAGTACACATCGTCATCTTTATCAAACAATTCCATCCGACCTGATCTATGCAGTTGTCGCTCCCCTTCATCATCCATACCGATACCTCGCATAACTAAATAAGCCAGTCTATTGCTTTCAATCTCGTTACTAGCATCAGAGAGCGTTCGATTATATGCATCGATTAAACTAAATACCCGTTCAGCATCGGCCATTAATTCCTCATTATTCGGTAAACCATATAACGGGCAATATTCGAAGGTATGTTGTTTCTTCTCGATTAGAGTTAACCCATTTGCACCCGATTCAAAGACATAATAAAAAGCGCGATCGTAAAATTCGACGCGCATCTTGTTATCATCAATATCAAAATAACGGATAGCAAACTCTGGTTCGGTGTAATCGGTACTAGAAATGATGACGGTTTCCCAAGGGTCAATATTGGCAATGCGTTCTTTACCCTCATAATCAATATAGGCTAAGCGAGCACCGTAGCCACAGATTGCGGACTTTTTACCCCACTCACTATCCTTGTCATCTGTATTATTTCGCAATTTAAAGGTATCGATTTCAGACTTAAGTGATTCCAAATTCTCTCGTTCTGCCTGATCTACCTCATAATTGATAGGATGGCCGAACATATAACCAACCTTTGTGTCTACGATTTCAGCATCAAAGCTATTGTTTAATCGGTTATTTACCTTATCGTCAATACGCTTAATAGAACCTGTTTCGAAATCCTCATAACTAGCAGCTTCACGCGTTAAAATAGGGACAGCATCAATATCAGCTTTGTATCGTCCATACATCTTTAAGCGACGTTCTGCATCGTCCTTATGTTCATCAATAACTTTTTGTATTAATGCAGTATCAGCACCTTTCTCACGAAACTGACGCACATACTTTTGCGTATTCATCGGCTCACATCCTCCCTGTAATAATCTGTTTGTAATAGTGCGTGTAAAGAGCATAGCGTAATGCATCAAGTACATCGTCAAATACCTTTACCGGCTCTCCTGTTTTATCATTCCAAGCGTACATATAAATTTCTTCATCAAAGCGTTTTATTCTATCTTCTACAATATACAATTTACGAAGTTTAAAGCGTCTGGCAACTGCTTCTATTCCTGCTACAACTGCTTTTCTAGCATCCAAAGCACGTAATCGCTCACGACGGAAGCGCTGAACGTGCTCGGGACGTGCAGTATCACAATAGAAATTAATATTGCCATAGCGTTCTTTCACATCTTTTGCAATAACAACCCAATCGTCAATTTCTTTATGCTGATGTGCATGTTCTTCGCAAAGGAATAGATCGCCTTTATCATCCTCTGCTAACACAACAATGGAGCCGTGGTGCTCATAACCCCAGTCCACGCCTGCAAAATAACCGACAATGTTTTTCTCAGCAAACTCCTCAGATGAAATATAGTGAACATTTTTATTAAAATCTTTATAAATAATTCCTTCTGCAGCTACCCATTGCCCATGAATATCACGGTCTGTAAACATGCCTGACGGTGTACTCGCAACAATGGATTCTACATATTCGGGATCTAATCGGTCGTTATCGAATAATGTGAAATGAAACGCTCGAATATTGGCACGTCCATTTTTCAATACTTGCCCGTCTTTATCAATGTAATCCTTTTTAACGCTGTGAGCTGGGTTTTCCGGGTTTGTATCAATTAGAACTCTTGCTCCTTGATAAGAACAGCGGGAAATGACTTCCTTCACAAACATATCATGCAGTGCAGTCCCCTCATTCAACAATGCGCCTGCCGCTGTAAATCCACGCGCTTTTTTCCATGAATCGGATTGAGCACCATCGAAGCAGTAAACCTTATTGCCAAATACCGTAATGGCATTCGATTTATTGAGCTTCAATTCTTTCCCGAGAATCGCTTCCATATCATCTAAGATGTTACGGCGTATACTTGCTTGAGTTGCTCCACCGATAATGAAGGAAAGTCCTTGCCCTTCGTACTTCGCGATGTGCATTAAAAAAAGCAGAATAAACACGAATGTTTTCCCTGCCCGTTTCGCACCACTGGCGACCATGATTTTCGGTTGTTCTTTAATAAACGAATCCATAACTTCCATTTGCTTTTTTGTCAGTTCGGTCATGTAGCATCACCAGCCATCCGGCGTAGCATCTTAGCAATTTCTGATTCCTGTGTATTGGTATCAGGGTTTTTAATCTTGTTGATTTCGATTTTAAGTTTCTCAGCCTGTAATTGCTTTACTTCACGCTCATTCAATAAGTCCATATGTTTTGATAAGAACTCGAGCGCTTTCATCTTATCAGCTAATTTAATCGTGATGCCGTCCTTACCCTTTTTTACTTCGGTAATAAGCGTCCCGTCAAGCTCATTGGAATCATTCAAATGTGTGTAGCTGACTTTATATTCAATCGGTTTGCCCATATCATCTAAGGTTTCCACTGTTTCTGTTCCAAACTGAACATAGTCGGTAATATCTGCAAAGGCTATATCAATCCATTTTTGAATGAGTGTACGCTTATCGAGCAAAGCCTCCTGAGTTAGTTCGTCACGCACACGGATGACCTCGGCTTTAATCCTAGCATTTCCTAGCAACCTTGGACCATTCACTAATGCAACTGTACGACTGCACTCATACGCTTTCTGATACGCCTTTGTAGCATTCCAACACTTTACGTAATATGCAATAAAAAGCCGTTGCTTATCAGTGAAGCTGTCATTTTCAAACTCGACAACATCTTCTGATTCAACGGCTTTCTTTCTTTGTTTTGCATCCTGTTTTATGGTTGCAACCTTCTCGCTTTTGGTTGCATCCTTTTTCGTGCAATCTCGTACCCAAGGGTTGCCGTTTTTAGTATCACGGCTCTTCTGGCTCTTGATAGTTCCCAACGGTATATCATGCATTTCAGCAAGCTTTGCCAATGTAATTTTAGTTGTTTCATATTCATGTTTAATTTCTTCCCAGTTAATCATATTTCATCAACACCACCTCCGAATTTCAAAATAAAAAGCCATGCCCTTTAGACATGACTTTCTAGCAAACCTACATACCAGGTATCCATTCTTTAATCTCTTTTAAAATAGCATACGCTTTTGCAGAAGGTTTATTTTGTTGAATATATTCTAAACCATACATAGTGATATTAGGATTTATTGCTTTATATTCTGGATATTCTTGCTCCGACCAATTAACCTCAGTTAATCCTGTAATCAAATCTTCGTCCAACATCATAGCGATAATTCGATTGTACCTTGGTTCGGATACCCCTAGAGCTTCTGGATTAACTTTAGAAAAATCAATCCTTGGATCGTCTAAAGATTCTTCAATATATTTTAATATTGCTAATACAACATCATAAGTGTCTTTGCTCATCTTTCTCACCCCCCACCCCATCATACAGAAAAATGGGAGGTAATTCCTTAATATGATTTTACTATCACCTCATTATGCTAATTGCTTAGTCAAATAAAAAAATCGCATATAATAATGCGATTTCACTAGTTCTAGAATGATTTACTTAGTATTCTGTCCAATAAATCTTCTGTAAACATTAGCTTATTTTCACTTAATCCAAAAGTGTTATACTCCCTAAAGTAAACTCCAACATCTTTATTTAGCGAAATACTTATTTCTCCTAAAAAAACTAAATTTGTTGAAACGCCTACATGAATATTCATAGTCGTTTCATTTACAAACTCTACTTTAAAGATTCTATTAAGCACTCTTAATTCCATACCAGCATCCGACTCATAAAGTCCAACTAGATTATAGTTACTTTCATCTCTAAATAATTCTAATAATTTTGTTCTTAAGTATTCTTTAAATTTATCTGGGTTTGCTAACTCTATATTAAAAATTTTCTGGTTAATTTCTTTTTGAATTCTCTCTTTCCATCCATTCATCCTTATCACCTCCACTCCATAATATACCAAAACTAAAGATACTTTCATATATTTTTCATTTACATAGACCTACTCCATCAAAGGCATAATTGCACCACCACAAGGACAAACGCGTTCATACACCTTCTTCACATTCAAAAGTCCATTCCTTGTCCGTCCCGTAGCCTGCTTCTTTAACTGAGCCGGTCTATCACACTTCTCACATTTCAAAGTCGTCATCATAACGCTCACCCCCATTTTTATGTATAGAAAAAGGAGCACAATTATCTGTGCTCCTCGGTAAAACTATTTATTTGAATACTGTAGCCTCTCATTTTTAATTTGTGGTAAAAATAAGTGCTTCATATATAGGGTAATCGTATGGCAAAAATTTGTTCAAATAATTCATTAGAAGTTGAAATCACTTGCTATAAAAATTCCTAACACTAATAGACCAAAAATTAAAATGTATATGCCTAACACTTTAAGTAATATCATTGAGGGCCTCCCGCTTGTTGTTTATGACAGTATAGCCAAAAATCATTATCTCTTTACTTCACAATTTGTTCGAAGTGTTCAGTAACTAGATTAAGTCCATCTCCTTAGCCTTTCTAAAAAACATTTATCGTATGAAAATAAATTTCTTGAAACTCACTTAGCGTTATATTTTATACTCCCTTTTAGGAGGCGATGGTAATGAAAAAAAATTTCCTATGGAAAAATATTATTATTGGTAAGATTGATAAAAATCATCCTCAATCAGAAACAATCGACGAATCAATTGATGAAATCAATAACACAGTAGATGAAATCAGTAAAGAAGTAGAAGAAATTTTTACTTCTTTTGGCAAAATGACAAATGACATTGACGATAAACATTAATAACCATATTTATTTGCGGGCACTTGTAAGTGCCCTTTTTTTAAACCTAATACCAAGATGTGACTTATTCACCTCGCACCCCTTCTGAACTGAACATTTTGGTTCAATCCTAAGCAATATCATCAAACAAACTCTCTTGCGTACCACGAGTAATATTTGTATGAATTTTACGCTTAGCCCGGCTGTAATAACTCTGCACCGTGCTTTTGCTAATATCTAGCATCCTAGCAACCTTACTAAATGGCAAGCTCTCGGCTTCAATTGCCACAAACACCGCTTTTTCATCTGCTGTTAACCCTTTTAACGCACAATTCACCTTTTTCTTATTTTCCTCAGCTTTTCGCAAGTCTGCTCTAAAACGCTGTTCGTCCTGATGCGATTCAATATAGTTCTGCAAGTTGGCCATACTATCCAACATTTCATAATCGTTATTGGCATAAGCCATATAACTCTGCATATGGTACGGATCCATCGGAAATGCGTCCACTCGAGTAGCTGCCCGATACTCTGCAGGGTCATAACCTGTTTCCATCCATTCAATTGCCTGTTTGACTTCACGGAACATTTCACCGCTTGTCACGCCCTCGCCCTTCATTTGTTGCAACAACTGCTTGTACTCCTCTAATAATTCCGGAAAATACATAAGATTGCCCCCTTATGCTATAATTTACTTAGATGGGTAAATTACGCAGTAGAGGAAACCGTAGCATGGCGAGTGCTGCGGTTTTTTATGGTCAAATTTACATCAATACATATTGAGGTGATAGAATGTTAGATATATTTACCGGGTTAACTATTGGTGCAGATTTGCTTTATTTCATCCCGCCAATGTTATTACTCCCTGTAGTTATGGTACTTTGTGTGGCACTTTATAGAATTTTGTTCGTGAAGCTTTTACCTAACAAAATTTTTAATTTCTTCATTGGTCCGATTGCTTTAATTGGTTTCTTTATATGGGCCATTCCAATGAATATAGGATTCTATGAATTCTTCCGTTCGATTTTTTAGGTTTATACAAAACACACGTGCTATAATGAGCTCGTATAGTTTTGCTGACTGAAGTGTAATAACTTCGGTCTTTTTTGTACATATTTTTCAATTTCTTTCATTTAATTAAAGTCGAAATATTCAAAACAATATTAGTGAAATTATTAATTTGTTGATTATAATAAATGTAATCGATGTAGATTCGTATTTTAAAAAAGGAGCCTGTTAAATGGAAAAATCTAAACTTCAATCTTTTTGTCTCACACTACCCGGAACGACACATGATTACCAAGTAGACTGGCAAGCAGATCGTTATCATGTTGGCGGTAAGATGTTTGCAATGATGGGAGGAGACGCTGAAAGAAAGCCTATCATAACTTTAAAATGCGACCCTGCTCGTGCTGATGAGTTACGAGAAACCTATCAAGGAGTTATTCCTGGTTATTATATGAATAAGACACACTGGAACTCTATTTATTTTGATTCAGAATTAACCAATGATCAGATAGAAAATCTAATTTTGCATTCATACCAACTAGTTTTCGAAAAACTAACAAAGAAAGTGCAAAACCAAATTAATCCAAAATAGTTTTGCCGACTTGAGCTTTCGCTTGAGTCTTTTTTTCTGGCTATTTGTTATAAATAAATTAAACTTTGTTTACACTGCTATCACACGGCATGGTAACTTTAGTAGGCTGCTCTGCCTACTAAAGTTTTTAAAATCCAATTAAGCTGAACCGTATTTTGTTGGGTCCCACTCAGCCACAAATTCAGCGCTTTTCAGCTCAATGGTGGACAATATTTTTTCATCTTCTAACATTTCTAAATCCTCTATATCACTAGGTAACTGCTCTCCAAAGCTTTCCCAAATATCTTTATCTAACCAAATTTCTTTTTCTAAAGTTACTTTGATCGCTACTCAATTCATAAAATCATCTCCTCAACATTTTGTTCGTAGTGCGTTATAACGATTTCATTTCCTAATTATTTTTGTGTTACAATTAATTCCAAAAATAACAATAGGAGTGATTATATTGGATGTATTAAATAATTACATCAAGGGAACAAATACTCATAATTTTGAGGAAGTTAGAAAAATTCTTCATCCTAATGCTGTTTATTTCTTCTCAGATAAAAGTTGTACCAATCACGAAGAAATACAGGCATATTTTGAAGCCGCTTGGTCAATAGTTAAAAATGAAAATTATGAAGCACAAGATGTACAATGGCTATTTCAGGGAAGTAATTCTGCAACTTGTACTTATACATATTTCTATGAAGGATTTATTAATGAAAAATATTCACAAGGCTACGGCAGGGCAACCAATGTTTTTGTTAAGGAATCTGATGAATGGCTCCTTATTCACGAACATTTAAGCCCCTTGCCCAAATAGTTTCTAGAAAAAGACGTTTTATAATAAGGCGTCTTTTTAAGTTACTACACATTTTGGTTCAATTACTTAATAATCCGATCAACTAAATAAACCAGCCAATCTACAAAAATCCGAACCTTTTCAAGCAATCACCTTTATTTTTACTTCTGCCCTTGGCTGCATGTCATAAAATTTACGGACCACCATCTCCACGATTTGTGCATCATCATGCCAAATGATTTTACTGCAGCCGTCCTTTATGCCCTTCACTAAATTATCTAAGTCCGGCTTTGTGGTCGGTCGTAATTCACCTGATGCAATAAGCGCCAGTTTTGGCTTCGTATGATACTTTTTCGGTGGCATGAGATAAACATCCACTTCTAACCGTAACGGCTCTAAAATTAGCATCTGTGGCTTATTTTGCCATGCTACAAGCTTGACCACTTCTTTATATGCACGTGACTTTGGTGGGTCTACTGCTTTAACACCTTTACCGGCTCGACTGAATTTAGGCCTTTCTTGAGCCTGAGTCGCACCTGGAATTGTGAATTGAATCATCGCTATACCTCCAAATAATTACAAATCTATTAAAAAATGAAACTTTTATCAAATCGTTTCGTAGTATAAAAAAAGGTGGTGAAAATATGGATCAATTCGAATTTCTAGTTGAAGGATTTAAAGTAGCTTTTTCATTGGTATTTGATATTTTCAAAGTTCTGTTCACTTTCGAAAATATTAGAGATGTTACCCCACTACTTCTTATTTGTGGTATTGCCATCTTAATCGGTTTCACACTTGGCAAAGCACAAAAACTACTATTTGCATTTTTAAGTACAGGAGCAGGAAAAATTACCTTGTTATTTGTAGTTGCCACTGTAATTGTTAGCGCCTATGTAGTTTAGGCGCTTTTTCCTCTTACACCCTTTCGCTTAACTAGCTCGACGTACCGCACCATCCATTATTTCGTCAATCGTAACCTGATTCCTAACAAACTCTGCATCTGCCAGCTCCTGCTGATGTTTTCTGTAGCAAACTGGACCAAACCCTAGCTCCATGCTTTTACTAGTTTTTAACTGCCTGTTGCAGCGTCCGCATAGTTTCATAGATTTTCACCTCTTAGAAGCTTATTTAATTCACTTTGTGTCACCTTAGTAGGAATCACATTTTGCATCCCCATTTTTAATAGTGGCGATAAAGCTTCATACTGTTCTTTCTTATATGCCGTTAAATGAACTTGGCCGTCGATACTGATTAAAATGGTTAATGGTGCATTTTCAATGTCCACTTGTTGCATTAGTAACCACTCTCCTGACGTTCGTGGTTGATTCGGTTTTTAGCGAAGTAAGCCGATTCTACTTGTTCCCAATCGAAGCCTAACTCTTCACCCAATTTGATAAAGTGGTTTAATACCGCTTTGTAAGTCCCGACTGTTTCATATTTATTTTTGCAATCCCAGAATAAATCTGCTGTTTGAGCTATAACTTCATGGAACAGATTTATAACGTCTTGAGTATTCTCAAAATCCCAAATCAACGCTTCTTCAAATTGCATTTCCATTTCCAACCCAATACTCAGGATAAAATGCAAGCAGTCTACGTATTCTTCTAACAAAGGATTGTGAAAATGAGCACCGCAACCATCGCACTCTTTGCAAAACTTCCATTGCTTGATGTCTAAGTGTTTATTTGTGTAACCCTGTCCCTTACACGCTTTGCATAGATCATTAGGATTCGGTACATAAGTACGTGGCTCCTGGTCATTACTCCACTTCTTAAACCCACGCCATTCATTCGCACATTCACCTAATTCAACTTGTAGCGCAAGGATCTTCCAGTCCAGATTGTTTTGACCTCGTAGCTCCGGATGTTTATCGTAAATGTGTTCATCCAACACTCGTTGTGTTTCAAATAGTTTTTGTAAATTCATCCCTACACCCCCATTAACAGCTCGTAAGCAGCTTCATATTCTCTAGCGAATAACTCTCTCTCATTAACCGGCTTGTACATCGGCACAACCTTGCAACGCTTGGCTATCTCTTTATAGATGGCTTGCTGCACTTCCTCATGAGCTACCACACTAAACACTGACTCATACATAAGCTGTCCTGATGCAAACAATGATTGATCCGTATAAACTGCGAAATTCATATATCGCATTGTGTTATGGAAGATTCCCATATGATTCATTTCAAGCTGTACAGGATCGATGGATTGAATCATATTTCCTCGGCACTCAAATTGAATGCCTCCAGCTGGAATTTCGATGATTTTATGACCTTGATTTTCGATTATTCGGTCTATTTTTAAGAATGCTAGATTCATTCTCGTTTCCTCCCCTTATGCCACCTGCTGCATTGGCTCTTTCCCATTCACCATCTGCACACTCGGCACTAATTTGTTATAAAAATCCCCATCTGTAGTATGACGCTTGTACATATTCATTACGTCCTGTTCGTCGTAGCAGACTGTTTTGTATGATGCTTCATCTTTTCCTGGTTCCCTCCAGAAAATCACTGCTAGTGGTGCTGGACCACCGTATCCGATTAATGTTGGTTTCATTTTGATTCACCTGCCAATGCTTTGCGTGCTGTCTCGCCATTATCTAATTCAATCCAAGACGGTTCCCATGTCGGATGAGAAAAACCCGCCTCACAAATATCCGGTTCATTTGCTACACGTTCGTAATTTTCTTTTGCAGCGTATTCCTGAAGTGCCCCACGTAAATTTTCATTTTCATCTTGTAAATCATAATTTTGATGAATACGCTTTTTTAATAAAGCAGTTAAATATCCCTCACCGGCCTCTATCTCAATACGTGCTTTCACCTCGGCCAATTCGACCTTGTCCAGTTTCTCTAACTGCTTATTTTTATCATCAATAATACGATCAATAGCCTCGGCCAGCTGTGGCTCGACTGTCTGAATGCCGTTGTTGTAAATGGTATAGGCTGTGTGAATGTTCATTTGCTCGACTCCAATTCCTTGTGTATTTCAGCTAACCGCTGCTTGCAACGTGAAATTTCCTCCTGGTCTCCCTGCTGCATGGCATCATATAAACTAGCAAGCTCATAATCTAATTCCAGTTCAAGCACTAGCTTGTCCGATTCCTTTGGTAGCGGTGCAATGTTAACTGTTCGAATAGCCGTTTTTGGTTCCTGGTCTACCTCACAACCATATTTAAGCGCATGACTTAAAGTAGTAACCGATAACTCATTAAGAGCATTCCACTCCGACCACTCGCATCCGTTATCTATAATGCGTCGATGCATGTTGATTAAATGATCAGCATCGCCGTAATGACTAAGTGCGTCGTTAATAGCGTCAATTTGAGCTGGCGTGAGTTTCATTCTTTCCATGCTTGTCCTCCAATCGAGAGCGCCTAAGCGCCCTCATTCTTTCCGAATAATAGATTTTCAAATTCACGGTTCTCTTGTTCAGCTTCTTCATCTCGAACGGATTCTTCCGGCATCAGTACTTCGTAACACATTTTCTTCACTCGACTGGCGATAATACCTTTAGGAAAATGTTCTTTCAATTCATCGATAGTTTTGTTGGATGTAATGATGGTTACAGCACCCTTGTCCATGCGATAATCTAAAATGCGTCCAATTAAATCCTCGGTAAAATCCTTTTCTGTGCTCACGGCTAAATCATCGATGATTAATACATCCACATTCCGGAAAGCTCGAAGTACATCTTCCTCGGTACTCTCAGAATCTTTTTTGTACGTTTTCCGCACCTGTGGCGAAATGTCTGTAGCTTTTAAGAAAAGCACACTTTGTTTATGCAATTTGATTAAGCCATTTGCAATGCTACTGGCTAATCGAGTTTTTCCACTGCCTTTTGTGGTGCTATACAAATAGAGTCCGTTTTTCTTGAAGGATAAAAGCTCCTCATATTTTTCTACATAATTAATGGCCATTTGCTTGGCAATACGTGCAGCTGTTTGACTTTCAGACTTTTTATAACAATCTATTCCGAAACCATGTACTTTGGCTTTGCTGTACTTAACAGGAATGCCTGACGAAGTTACCTTACGTTCAAATTCCGATTGATCTACGCATTTACATTTTTCCGTCCACTCAATTTCATGGTCTTTCATGTAATATTTCGTAGGATTTTCGATGGCATCTGCTTTTTTTGTCCAGTTAATATAGTGCAATACTCCACTTCCGTCACATTCAGCAAAAGCACATTTCTCATTAGGAACCGTTTGCAGCTGAATCCCCATCTGGCTATAAGAAGTCTTTGAGGCGTTCAGTCTGTTGGCGAAGTCGCTCCTCTGCATCAACTCTTGAAGAGCCTTGTTGTCTTGGAATGCTTCCATTTGGCTTACCACCTTTCTGTGCTTCAAATTGCGCACGTGCTGCATGTACTGCTTCCATTGTTTTTAAGTTACGGTTAAACCAGTCTTTTAAAATCTTTTCAACGTAGTTCCAGCGGATTGAATTGTTCTCAACTGCAATCTGCATAGCGTAAATAACATGTTCTTCCGATAAATCATCAATCCAGTTATTGAGCTTGTCTGATACATAACTGCTCAGCACACCAAACCCATTTTCTTGGTAGAAGATGAAAGGATTTGGAGAGCCTTTTTCTTCTTCTTTTTTATCAGTATTTGGTTTATTCAATACTTGGTTAATATCAGTACTTAGTAGTGGCTGATTGTCCACCTCATGGTTTTCCATACTAGTGGTTTTCCAGTCAATGGATTTTCCACTCACTGGTTTTTCGGTATGTGGTTTTGTATCAATTGGTATTTCGTGAACAACTGTCTCCCAATGAGTAATTTTTCCGGTTTCGTCGTCTTTTACTGGAAGGCGTTCTACATACCCACAATCTTTTAATTCTTTAAAACCCGACTGGAATGATGCTTTGCCATCTGTTGAATGGCTTTGCAGTTCTTCCATGTAAAACACCCAATCATCCGGCATGGAAAGCAGGTATGCCATGATGCCTTTAGCTTTCCAAGATAGCCGTTTATCATTTAATGCTGTCCGATTCATTACTACATAGTTGCTATTCTTAGCTACCCTCACGATGCCCATTGCCCTGAGCCTCCTTAATATTCCGGAGCAGTTTTTAGATGCTCATGAATTCCAAATAATTCGACTGCTTTAGAGTCGTTCGAAATAGTAATGCGTTTATTTGCTTGTTGTACCTTCGCAACTGCAACAGGCATTACACCTTGATTTGAATAATAGATACTTCGTTGTTTTATTTGTTCTGCACTGTAAACACCTGCATTTTCTATGTCATCTGTATAACCGCTATCGTTAGGTCCCCACCAGACGATGTTGTCCCCTTTTGTCCACTTAATGGACATTAAATAATACTGTTCAGCCATTGCCCTAGCCCTCCTAGTTAAATCTAATCTCTCGTTCTATCAAACAGCCGTAACGTCCATCCAAACCCTGTCTGATTTCACCCACTAATTGCCAACCGATATTCGTTTTAAATTTGATGCGCTCGTTCAACGCATACATGCTGTTGGCGTATATCACTTCACGGTTTACTTTTGATTGAGTCATTGCCCTGACCCTCCTAATCTAGTAAATATTCAATCTCAAATGTGCCTTTAAGCACCTTAGTTCCTCGACAATATGCACACTTCTCGCACCGATGTGCTTTTTTCGTGCCTTGCTTCGCATCTATCACGCTCGGCAACAAAGTTTGAACATATTCCTGTTCGAAGCTAAAACGCTCGCTATCGAAATGCAAAACCGCTTTATCGGGTGGTGTTTCTTTTGTTACTGCCACAATGTATGGATCATAATAGCGACCTGTATTTTGAAAAATAATTTCTCGGTAGATATACATTTGGAGTACGTAGTCATAAGCTTGTACAAATGACACCCAACCGCTATATTTTTCGCTCCAGTACCGCTTACCCAACTCCTGCGTGCTCTTTAAATCTGTAAAAGTTGCTCGCTGATGGTTGATACTATCAATCTTGATTTTCCAAGGAGCACCGAACAATTCACCGGTCATAATGACTTCTTTGTCACCTTCGAGAGCAAACATGCAGAATTTGTCGTTTTTAACGGTCTGAATCATATCATCAGCTTGTACGAACGGTGCGTACATATTGCCCCGGGTATTAATGATGCTGTCACGTTCCTGTTCAAAGAAATCTGCAAAAGCTTGCTCACTTTCGAACGCTGCATGTAGATAGGAACCTACTAATAATGCTGGAGAAGGAGGACGAGTGTACTCGCCCTTCAACTCTGCAATCATGGCCGCCTCACATTCCATAGCACTTTTAAACTGTGAAACACTCATGAAATGTTGGTTTGCTTCCTTAGAGTGGTAGTTCTGGCTGTTCAGCTGGAACGTCTGTTGCATCCGGTTTCACCCCTGCTTTTGGTTCTACTGGATCCGCTTCTTTGAAGGCTTCACCTAAACCGCTGGATTGTTCTTTTCCAATTGAATTATCAAACCAATCTTCCATTTTGCTCATACCGTCCTTAATCGAATTACGGATGTTTGTTAATTTCACTAAATCAAATTCACTGAACGACGATGCACTGTAACCAAAATGAGCTTCAATCATTTCCTGTGTAACCCCATACTTTTCTTTGAAATGTGTTAATGCGCCACTGATTCGATCTTTTAACGGCTTATCTGATTGTCCTGCTAAAGTAAGACGACACTGTTCAACAGCCATTTCAACAACATCGCCTGGTATTACACCTAAGATGCAGGCACGTAATCGACGAGCACCATCATTAGCAACCTTTTCGTAAATATCTCGAGGATCTTCTAATTTTTTTATAGTTCCTCTCGCTTTCATTGAATGCTTTACGGTAAACACTTTTTCTTGGCGTACATTCGTTTCTAAATCCCAACAAAATGCTTTGGCTACTGACTCACCTTCACGTTGCTCAAGTTCTTGAATTCCATATGATAAGTTGCCCCAGTTTTGCGCCAATACCTCTGCTAACCGAATTGATGCACCTTCTACTTTCGCTGAACCTCGGTTGTATGCATACATCGAAGTAGCCGCTAATGATGGACGTCTGCAAGCATCTTGAATTCGTTTCTCCGCTTCAAAATAGTTACGTGGAAACTGCTTTGCCATAAAGATTTGACCTTTTACCTCTTCCATTTCACGAGAAGCACTAGCCATTGCCAGCGCCCCTCCGCCTTGGAATTGTGGTTGTCCCATTTGTGGGCTGTTGAATTGTTCTGTAAGGTTACTCATTGAAAAATTCCTCCTATTGCGCTACAATTGCGCTAAGATATTTGTTTTTGGGACCACTCTGCCAAGTGGTCTTTTTTACATAATGACCGGATAATTATCATGGATTGCCTCTATTAAAGTAATTAGTTGGTCGTAACACTCCACGTCTAATCGATGATCGTTTAAATAGTCGCGAACATCTTCAATGTGTACATAAACTTCATGACCAGCTTTATCAAAGATGTAATACTCCTCGCCTTTAAATACTCGGCGGCCCTTCCAATCTACTGGACTTTCAAAAGAATCGTATAAACCACCAAACGATTTACCGATGCCACTGAACGTTGTATTTTCAACTTCCAACATTAAACTGCCTCCCATCGTGATTTATAAGGAACATATGTCCATTTGCTGCGTGGATTTAAGTTGTCTAAACCTTTGATTGATTCACCGTCAAAATGAATTTCTTGCCCCAGCTCGTTAATGAATACATCTCCTTCGATATATGAGCCTTTCGCAAAACCGTGAATGATTTCCCAAATTCGCATTTGCATTAATTTCACCAACTTTCTGACGGACTTGTCCCATCAAGCAACTCTCAATTTCCCTAGGAGGAACGGCTAACCAACCATTGAGAGCTGCTTGACGAGAGCGAGATAACTCTCGCACTGTCACTCTATTAAGCTGTGTTTCCTTTTCTGCCACGATGTGGTATAATTGGTTTAGTATTTTTTATAACTTGCCGTTAATCATGCCCGTGATTAGCGGTTTTTTATTTGTCCTAAACTGTTCATTTAAAATCCTCCCATTTGATACAGTGCGTACCCCGCGAACAATAAGCTGATCGCTACAATTATTAAAACCGCTGCATCTGATTCTCCCATTTCGGCTTCTTCTTCGAATAAGTAATCGCGAACTTTTCTTAACATCCCTATCCATCCCCTCTACATAAAAAGCGGTATATTATTGATTGAAGCTGGTACTAATGAAACAACCTGAGCAAGTGCTTCTGTCGAGATACCAAACAACGACATGGCCGCTAAATCTTCTGAATTTGTTACCTTTGCCGCCTTCACCAAGAAATTCACTTCGCAAGCAATAATGTTTTTCTCTATACGACTCACCGTTGATTGCGTAACGTTCATTAAATCTGCGAAACTTTCTTGCGTTAATTGAGCGCGCTTTCTAAATGTTTTGATTAACTTTCCTACATCGATTGACACCATCTTCTCCCCCTAAGTAATATGCGTAACGTGCATAAATGCGTGGTGAGCATATATGCACACTTTGCATAGATAAATATGTTCCGAGATAATATACTTAACTTAAGCAAGTTAACTTGCTATTGAGCTATTGCCCTAGCTCTTCTAAAACTGCCGATTGCCCTCGGCTATTGAGCGATTTTGCTCACTTTAGCAAAGCCTGTTTGTTCACGATATTTCTTTAACCCTCGTCGTTCTAAATAAGGCTTTGCTACTGTAGATAACATTCGCCAGTGCGTTCCATCGCGCCATGCGCCAAGCTCTGGATCAAATAAAATATGTTCGCGAATGTAAGGGACAGAAAAGCCAGTTTCCCGCTGCAAGTCTTTCACTGTCCAGTATGTTTTTTCTTCCTCGATGCGCTTTAGGTGCGCTCGAAGTTCCTCGCGATAAATCTCCTCCATCTTTGCCTCGTCTAACTCAAAGACTTTTATCATGGTAGTTGCCTCCAATCCAGGCGCTGGAGTAGCGCCTTTTATTCTGCTATTTTTAAATGACCTTGGCGGTTAATATTTTCGATTTCAATTTCCATAGCCGTCTCCGGTCTCCACTTGCTGATGAAATATACTGCTTCATCAAACTTCGCTTTTGGTAATTCGCTATAACGTGGCAATTTAAAATACTTTTTAAAGTCGCGCCATAACTGAGCAAAAATCTTCTTACTGATCGCGTTATATGCTGGCGATTCGTAACCACCTAAAACTTCTAAAACTTTTGATTTCCCCTGCGAATTAAGTGCATATTCCTGAGCGCCATCAATACGCATTGAATCTTTTAATAAAATGACATCTTCTTTAATCCCTTTGATTTCTTGGTAGTTTTTAAGGGATTGTTGTAAAGCCAATTCCACTGGATCACTCGGTAATTGTTGCTGAATTTGTTGTTCCATCTCGTTGAAACGATCGATGTACTTAACCGCAAATTGTGTACCTTTTTCTCCTGTCATTCGAGTTCCGTATAATTCGCAACCTTTTTTGGTTAATAGGAATCTTGGAAGTTCTTTGTTTTGACTATTTGTATAGGACGATTCGATAAAATAGGACTGGTAAGAAGTTACCTCTCCTAATTGTTCGATAATGCGTCGGATATCTTTCATAACATTGTTATGATCTCGCCCAACCATTTCCGCAACCTCTAAACTGCTAATATTTCTTGTTAATTGACTCATGGTAAAACCTCCTATGCAGATTCTGTTTGTAAACCTTGTATAACATCATGTGTAAAAAAAATATCTTTAATATCTGTATTAAGTGCTTCTGCTATTCGTAAACCAAGTATAACGCCAGGTTCTTGACCACTTAACTCAATATTAGTAATAGTTTGCCGAGATGTTTTAGTTCTTCTTGCTAATTCAGAAATTGACATGCCAGTGCTTTGTCGAACTTTACGTAAATTGTTGTTAATCATGTATAACACCTCCTTATTTCACATTGTAAACCAAGTATAACGAACTTGTCAACAATGATTAACAAGTTATTTATTTAATTTTTTTATTCGTTATTGTAAAGTATGTATTACAGAGGTGAGAAAATGAAGTCATTAGGTGAATATCTAAAAGAATTAAGAGGGAATGAGTCTTTACGTGATGCTAGTAAACGCATAGGTATCAGTCATACCTATCTAGATACCATTGAAAAAGGTTATGATAAAAGATCCGGTAAACATGTAAATCCTACTCCTGAAACACTCAAATTAATTTCAAAAGCTTATAAATGTGATTATGATTATTTAATGAATATCGCTGGTTATATAGAAACATCTACTATTAACAAAAAAGCTTCTAAAGTTGAGCGAGATATCGCTAGAAAGTTAGAAGATATTTTGGGAGATTTAGATAGTAGTAGTGCTTTAGCATTTGATGGTGAGCCTTTAGATGAAACAACACGCGAACTTGTAAAAGCTCAAATTGAAAGTAATTTACGGTTAGCAAAAGAACTAGCAAGGAAAAAATTTACTCCGCATAAATACCGAAATAACGATAACGAATAAGGGGCGTTGCTTATGTCTCTAATAAAGGACACAGTAAAAAAGCTAACACTTAAGTATCATTCGACCTGCCCATTCGAAATTTCTGAGTCAAAAGGAATTATGGTTAGTTTCGCCGATCTTGGTAAAACGCATGGTTTTTATTTTCACGACAGTCGAATTAAATTTATTAACATAAATCAAAATTTAACTGAAGAGCAGCAAAAAATAGTATGTGCACATGAATTGGGGCATGCCGTACTACACAAAGATATAAATACACCATTCATGCGAGCCAATACACTTTTTTCAATAAATAAAATAGAACGTGAAGCGAATCGTTTTGCGGCAGAATTATTAATACCTGACCAATCAATTGCAGAAACAAATAATATATACGAATTAGCCTCTTTACATGGCGTGCCAGTAGAACTAGTTAAACTGAAACTCTTCTGTAAAGAGGATTTATTTTAACCATTAATAGAACATACATTCTGTAAAGAAAGGAAGGATTGTAAGTGGCTAGTTTACGTAAACGAAATAACAAGTGGGAATATCGCATTCGCGTGAAGAATAAGCAGACTGGCGAATGGGGAGAACATTCAAAAGGTGGGTTTGTTACAAAAAAAGAAGCCGCACTTGCAGCTGGGAAAGCAGAAATAGAATATGAATACTTTGGCTTTGTTGAAAATGGTAAGGAAACAATTGGTCATTACTTGCCTGCATGGTTTGAATTATATAAAAGGCCATCTTTAGCAGAAAGCACAAGTGAACTCCAATGGCGTGTTATTGAAAAGAATATTCTTCCTCGATGGGGAAACTACTCGATAAAAGATATTGAGAGAAATGAATATCGGAAATGGCTGGTTGAATTAAAAAAACAATATAGCGAAGGTACTTTGCGCCGGATCCATTCAATCTTCAATTCAGCTATGCATGACGCTGTTACCGAATTTAAAATTATTCGTGAAAATCCTTTAGCACGAACAAAAGTGCCTACGGATAAAAAAGAGCTAGCGGATCGCAAACTAAAGTTTTTCACTGTTACTGAAATGAAAGCTTTCTTAGATGCAGCCAAAATAAAAGTTAAAAATTCAAAATATAAAGACTCTAATGAGCGTTATGTACTGTACTCTTTGCTGTGCTCTACTGGTTTACGTATTGGTGAAGCACTAGCACTGGAATGGAAAGACATTGATTTTGCAACCAAAATGTTAACGGTTAATAAAACAGTCTATTATGCGAATAATAGTAAGGTGGCTACAGTTTCGAGTACAAAGACTACTTCGAGTGAACGAATCATTCAAATAGATGATGAATTGATTCAATTATTAAAGTATCACCGTATTAATCAAAATCAAATGCACCTGTTATACCCTGCATCACGGCCCAAAGATGTGAACGGCAAAAAACTGCCTTTACTTTTTCACAATTGGTCAGGGACATATTGGCGCGCTAATGTCATTCGAGATCACTTCACTGATGTATGTAAACGAGCTGATGTTCCTTTATTGTCCCCACATGCATTGAGACACTCGCATGCTGTTCATTTATTGGAAGCTGGAGCGAGTATCAAATATGTATCTTCCCGTTTAGGTCACAAGACCACAAAAACGACTGCCGATACTTATTTGCATATAACAAAAAAGATCGAGCAAGATGCGCTCGACCTTTATAAAAATCATCTTAAAAATACAAAATAAATAATTTTGTGGGCAATTTGTGGGCAAATGGGCTTTTCGGCGATTTTACCAAACCACGAAAAGCCTTTTACCTCAACGTTTTATCCCCTATTTATCCGATTGAACCTTCCATCTCGAACTTGATTAGACGGTTCATTTCTACTGCGTATTCCATTGGTAATTCTTTTGTGAAAGGCTCGATGAAGCCCATTACGATCATTTCTGTCGCTTCTTCTTCAGAAACACCACGGCTCATTAAGTAGAATAATTGCTCTTCAGATACTTTTGAAACTTTCGCTTCGTGCTCTAAAGATACATTATCATTTAAGATTTCGTTGTATGGAATTGTATCAGAAGTAGATTCGTTATCCATGATTAATGTGTCACATTCGATATTCGAACGTGCACCTTTTGCATTTTTACCGAATTTTACTTGACCCATGTAAGTTACTTTACCACCTTGCTTAGCAATCGATTTAGAAACGATTGTTGAAGATGTGTTTGGTGCTAAGTGAATCATTTTCGCACCAGCGTGTTGGTGTTGGCCTTTACCTGCAATGGCAATTGATAATGTCATACCACGTGCACCTTCACCTTTAAGAATACAAGCAGGGTATTTCATCGTTAATTTTGAACCGATGTTACCGTCGATCCATTCCATTGTACCGTTTTCTTCAACAACTGTACGTTTTGTAACAAGGTTATAAACGTTGTTTGCCCAGTTTTGAATCGTTGTGTAACGGCAGTAAGCGTTCTTTTTAACGATGATTTCTACTACAGCCGAGTGTAGAGAGTTTGTTGTGTAAACAGGCGCTGTACAACCTTCTACGTAGTGTACAGAAGCATCTTCGTCTACGATGATTAGCGTACGCTCGAATTGACCCATGTTTTCAGAGTTAATACGGAAGTATGCTTGTAATGGTGTGTCTAATTTAACGCCTTTAGGCATATAAATAAATGAACCACCAGACCAAACTGCAGAGTTTAATGCTGCGAATTTGTTATCTGTATAAGGGATTACTGTACCCCAGTGTTTTTTAAAGATTTCTTCGTTTTCTTTTAATGCTGAGTCAGTATCTTTGAAGACAATCCCTAAATCTGTAAGGTCTTGCTTCATGTTGTGGTAAACTACTTCAGATTCATACTGAGCTGATACACCTGCAAGATATTTTTGTTCAGCTTCCGGAATACCTAATTTATCGAATGTCGCTTTGATTTCTTCAGGTACTTCATCCCAAGAACGTTCAGTTGCTTCAGATGGTTTTACGTAATACGTAATTTCATCGAAGTTTAATGATGCAAGGTCACCACCCCATTGTGGCATTGGCATTTCATAGAATTTTTCAAGAGCTTTTAAGCGGTAGTCAAGCATCCACTGTGGCTCTTCCTTCATACTTGAGATTTCACGAACGATATCTGCTGTTAGTCCACGTTCAGAACGGAAAATTGATACGTCCTTATCATGGAAGCCATACTTGTAATCGCCGATTTCAGGCATTTTTTTAGCCATGTTGTCTCCTCCGTTCATCTAATGAGAAGTGCTAAAATGTGCATGACACACACTTTAGCCTTACTACTATTTATTTCTTTTCGTTGTTTACGCCTTTTTCCATTGCTTTCCAAGCTAATGTAGCGCATTTAATACGTGCCGGGAATTTTGCAACACCTTGCAGTGCTTCGACATCCCCAAGATCATATTTTTCATCGTCAAAGTCTTCGCCCAGCATCATTTTCGAGAAAATATCCGCCAATTCCAAAGCTTCGTCCAATTTTTTGCCTTTAACGATTTGAGTCATCATTGATGCTGAAGACATGGAGATTGAACAGCCTTCTCCATCGAACTTTGCATCTTCCACGACACCATCGTTAAGCTTCAATGTTAAATGGATACGGTCACCGCAAGTAGGGTTATTCATATCGATTGTCACACTGTTTTCTTCAAGAGCCCCTTTGTTACGAGGGTTTTTATAATGATCCATTATTACGGAACGATAAAGTTGATCTAAATTATTAAAAGACATCGCCAAAATACTCCTTCGCTGAGCGCAATCCTGCAACTAAACGATCAACATCTTCTTCTTCATTATACATGTAGAAGCTTGCTCGAGCAGTTGCTGTTACTTGAAGCCATTTCATTAAAGGTTGGGCGCAATGATGTCCCGCACGAACTGCGATGCCACTCATATCCAATACTGTCGCTACATCGTGAGGATGCACGTCATCAAGATTGAATGTCACGACTCCGCAACGTTTCATCGGGTCACGTGGACCGAAAATCTGAAGACCATCAATCGTTTCCAATTGATCCATTGCATAGCCTGCCAACTTATGTTCATGCGCTGCAATATTGTCTAAACCGATTTCCTCTAAAAAGTCGATTGCAGCACCTAAGCCTATTGCACTTGCAATAATTGGTGTGCCGCCCTCGAATTTCCACGGTAACTCTTTCCATGTTGATTCATATAAACCTACGAAATCAATCATTTCTCCGCCAAACTCTACTGGTTCCATTTCTTCAAGAAGCGCTTTTTTACCATATAGTACCCCAATACCAGTAGGGCCACACATTTTATGTCCTGAAAATGCCGCAAAGTCAACATCCAAATCTTGAATATCTACCTTCAAATGCGGAGCTGCCTGCGCTAAATCCGCAACAATTACCGCGCCATTTTCATGAGCAATTTGTGCAACTTCTTTAATCGGGTTAATCGTACCTAATACGTTCGAAACATACATCATAGAAACAATTTTCGTTTTTGGCGTTATTGTTTCACGTACTTTTTCTAATGAAATTGTACCGTCTGCCTCTAGGTCGATATATTTCAATACCGCCCCTTTTTCTTTTGCAAGCTGTTGCCATGGAATAATGTTTGAATGGTGTTCCATGTACGTAATGACAATCTCATCACCTTCTTGCACATTTTGACGACCATAGCCTGCAGCAACCGTATTAAGTGCTGTTGTTGTACCACGAGTGAAAATTACTTCTTGTGTTGAACTAGCATTAATGAATTTACGAACTTTTTCACGCGCACCTTCATAAGAATCCGTTGCACGATTTCCAAGTGTATGCACACCTCGGTGAACATTTGAGTTATCTAAATTATAGTAATTTGTGATTGCTTCAATTACTTGAATCGGCTTTTGAGATGTAGCCGCACTATCCAAATAAACTAAAGGATGTCCATTGACTTCCTGATTTAAAATTGGAAAATAACTTTTAATATCATTAGGTATCATTATCGAACTTTCCTTTCGATAACCTCCGTCAGCTGCTTTTTAACGCCTTCGATTGGCAATTTAGCAACAACTGGCGCAAGGAATCCGTGAATTACAAGGCGCTCTGCTTCTGCTTTAGAAATACCACGACTCATTAAGTAGTAAAGTTGAGTTGGGTCAACGCGTCCAACAGATGCAGCGTGTCCTGCTGTTACATCGTCTTCATCAATTAAAAGAATTGGGTTTGCGTCACCGCGTGCGCCTTCAGAAAGCATAAGTACGCGAGACTCTTGTTCTGCATTTGCTTTTGTACCACCATGCATAATATGACCGATTCCATTAAAGATTGACTGTGCTGAATCTTTCATTACACCGTGTTTTAAAATTTGACCGTCGGAATTTTTACCCCATTGACGGATTAATGTTGTGAAGTTAAGTTTTTGATCTCCGCTACCTACAGTTACCATTTTGAAATCTGAAGTAGAGTTATCGCCAATTAAGTTCGTTGTATTTTCATAAATTGTATCTGAGTTTGTCATTAAACCTAATGCCCAGTCAATTTTTGCGTCGCGCTGTACATGTCCACGGCGGTTTACATAAGCAGTATAGCCATGAGCCAAGTTGTCTACTGCACCGAATGTTACTTGTGCATTATCTTTTGCGATTACTTCTGTTACAACGTTTACTTGACCATGTGCTTCGTCAAATGTAGAAATATAAGTTTCAACATAAGTTACAGCCGAAGATTCTTCTGCTACTACTAACACGTGGTTAAATAATGAAGCTTCTGCATTGTCATTTAAAAAAACAACTTGAAGAGGTGCTTCAATTACAACGTTGCGTGGAACATATACGAAAATACCACCATTTACTAGTGCTGCATGGTAAGCCGTTAATTTATGCTCATCCACTTTTACAGCAGTTGTCATAAAGTATTTTTCCACTAAATCTTTATGATCGCGGATCGCTGTTTGGATATCTGTGAAAATTACACCTTTGTTTTTCAGTTCATCTGAAATTTTAATAAACGCTGGTGTGTTGTTGCGTTGGATATACAGGTTTTCTTGTGTTTCAGTATCAACTACTGATTTCACCTCTACAGGCAGCTCTTCCAAAGTATTGAATGGAGCACTTTCTACTGTATGGTTTGCGAAATCAATGAAGTTCCACTTGTTAATGTTCGTTCTGTCTGGTTTTGGTAAGTCAAGCGCAGCAGCTTTTTCCATTGCGCTCACACGGAAATCAGCAAATGATGCTGGTTCAGCATGTTTTTGCGAGAACGAGCGTACTTCTTCTGCTGATAACGCTAATTTTGTTTCAACCGTCATCTTCGTCGTCCTCCTTTATTATGCTTCTGTTACTTCTTCTGTATCTTCAATACCTAGTTCAGCTTTAATCCACTCATAACCTTCTGCTTCTAGGCGTTGTGCTAATTCAGCACCACCTGATTTTACAACTTTACCTTGCATCATTACGTGAACATGGTCCGGTGTGATGTAGTTTAATAAACGTTGATAGTGAGTGATCATTAAGCAGCCAAAGCCTTCGCCGCGCATTTCGTTAATACCTTTAGAAACTACTTTTAATGCATCGATATCTAAACCAGAGTCGATTTCATCTAAAATACCGAAAGTTGGTTTGATCATCATCATTTGTAGAATTTCGTTACGCTTTTTCTCACCACCAGAGAAACCTTCATTTAAGTAACGTTGTGACATTTCTTCAGGCATTTCCAGGAATTCCATTGTTTTATCTAATTCACGGATGAATTTCATTAATGAGATTTCTTGTCCTTCTTCACGACGAGCGTTAATCGCTGAACGTAAGAAGTCTGCGTTTGTTACACCAGGAATTTCAGATGGATATTGCATAGCAAGGAATAAACCAGCTTGTGCACGCTCATCTACTTCCATTTCTAATACGTTTTCGCCATCAAGGTAGATTTCGCCTGATGTTACTTCATATTTTGGGTGACCCATAATTGCAGAAGCTAATGTCGATTTACCAGTACCGTTAGGACCCATGATCGCATGTACTTCGTTTGTATTGATAGTAAGATTTACACCTTTTAAAATCTCTTTTCCGTCGATTTCAACGTGAAGATCTTTAATTTCTAATGTTGACATTAAATTACCTCCAAATATTCATTTGCATACTTTCTGTACGCCAAATTAAGTTCATTACCAATCTTACCCGAAATGAATGTTGGTTGCAAATAGTTTAGAATGATTTTAATTAAAAAATGTCTATCATTCTTGTAAAACGCTTTACTGCAGTTTATTTCTACTATTTAAATAGTAATAATTCAGCTTTCCATTTTTTCAATAGCAATCCATTAATTGAGAATCAATTTCACTTATTCAAATGATTGATTCTATATTTCCCCAAAAATATTTAAAGTTGGGGCATAACTTAAAAACGCCATTTTTCTCCAGGAGAAAAATGACGTTTTTTGATGTGCGTAAAAATTGATTTCCATTTCGGGACGCTTTCCGCGGGCACGGCCTGAGCCTGTAGTCTCAGGCATCGTGCTGTTCCCGCTGGAGTCGCCCTCCATTCCAATCAATTTTTATTAAAATATCTGTTCTTACTATCCTATTAACTTTTCACTAACATTTCATTTAAATAATAATGAACACTTGCAGCTACCCCACGTCCTTCTTTAATTGCCCAAACGACAAGACTTTGGCCACGGCGTGCATCACCGGCAGCAAAAACGCCCGAAATATTTGTTTCATAGTCTTTAACCGATGCACGGATGCGGTTATTCGTTAGTTCTACTCCGAAATGTCCCGGTGTTTCTTTTTCGGCACCTTCAAAGCCGATTGCGACAAATACATGCTGCGCCGGCCATACTTTTTCAGTTCCAGGCAATTCTTTAAAGTAATGAAAGCCATCTTCGCCCAGAATTTTTTCCATTTGAATAGTATGAAGCGCTTTTACATTCCCCTTACTATCTTTCTCTATTTTCGTAGTTTGAATACAATATTCTCGCGGATCACGGCCAAATTTCGCATCAGCTTCGGCATAAGCATAATCCATTGTATAAATGTTCGGATCTTTTGGCCACATTGTTTCATCTGTACGTGTTGTGGCTTGTTGCGGATGCTTCCCAAATTGGTATACAGATCGGCATTTTTGGCGAAGTGCTGTTGCTACACAGTCAGCACCTGTATCTCCGCCACCAATTACGATGACATCCTTCCCTTCCACATTTAACGCCTGATTATCCGCAAAGTCGGAATCCAGCAGGCTTTTCGTAACATCCGTTAAATAATCCATTGCTAAATGAATGTTGCCAGCATCGCTTCCTTCTAAATGAAGTACTCTTTGTTTTTGTGCTCCCGTACATAAAATAACAGCATCAAAATCAGCTTGTAATTGCTCCTTCGTTATATCTTTTCCGATTTCTGTGTTGGGCACAAAATCAATTCCTTCTAATGATAATAAATGGACACGTCTTTCAATCACATCTTTTTCAAGCTTCATATTCGGGATTCCGTACATTAATAATCCGCCAAATCGGTCGGAACGTTCGAACACCGTTACTGAATGACCTAGTTGGTTCAGTTGGTCTGCTGCTGCTAAACCTGCAGGACCCGAGCCAACAATCGCCACTTTAAAGCCCGTACGCGATGCAGGGATACGTGGTGTGATCCAGCCATTTTCAAATCCTTTATCAATGATCGTACGTTCAATCGATTTAATCGCGACAGCTGGATCCGTAATAGCAAGTGTACACGACCCTTCACATGGAGCAGGGCAAACACGGCCAGTAAATTCAGGGAAATTATTCGTCATATGCAAACGTTCCAACGCTTCTTGCCATTTCCCTTTATAGACTAAGTCATTCCATTCAGGGATGACATTTTGAATCGGACACCCTGCTGCAGTACCGCGAATTTCAATCCCCATATGACAAAATGGCGTTCCACAATCCATACAGCGTGCACCTTGTGTCTGTAATTTTTCATCAGATAGCCTGCTTGCATATTCGCCCCAATTTGAAAGTCGCTCTAGTGGTCGTTGCTCCTGAACTTTCTCTCGTTTAAATTCCATAAAACCCGTTGCTTTTCCCATACTAGAAACCCCCTCTTATTTTGTGCTCACAAGCTTTTTCTGACTAGTTGTCACTTCCGTAAATGCCTGCATTGCTGCATCGTCTTTTGTAGAACCAGTTGCAGTGTAGTGGTTTATTTTATCAACCATAATTTTATAATCTGTTGGCACAACTTTAACGAATTTTGGAACAAACTGCTCCCACTTTGCTAAAACGTCCAATGCGTAGGAACTATCCGTTTCTTCCAAATGCTGAATAATTAATTGGCGGACAGATTCACTTTCCGCAGGGTCTGTCAGTTTTTCAAAGTGAATCATTTCCGTATTGCACTGCGCTTTGAACTTTTCCCCATCACTCGGCAGAATATAGCCGATACCACCGGACATTCCGGCACCAAAGTTTTGACCGACATCCCCTAATATAACGATTTTACCGCCTGTCATATACTCACATCCGTGATCCCCAATTCCTTCAACAACGATTTCAGCGCCTGAATTACGAACACCGAATCGATGGCCAGCACGCCCATTAATAAATGCCTTACCGCTCGTTGCCCCATATAAACAAACATTTCCGGCGATGACGTTTTTCTCCTGTTCGCCTTTAATCGGTGCAATCGCTGTCACTTTTCCTCCTGACAATCCTTTACCGAAGTAATCATTGACATCCCCAACTACACGCATCGACATTCCTCTTGGGATAAAGGCGCCAAAACTTTGACCAGCATGGCCTGTAAACGTTAAGTTAATTGTGTTATCCGGCAGACCTGCTTCACCGTATTTGCGGGAAATTTCACTGCCGACAATCGTTCCCATTACTCGGTCTGTATTTTTAATCGAATAATTTAACTCGATTCGCTCGTTTCCTTCGATTGCCTTTGAAACTTGCGGTAATAACTCTTGTAAATCAAAACTTCCCTCAATATTATGATTTTGCTGATGCTGTTTAGTGCGTGTTCCTTGGATTTGATGAAGCAGTGCCGTTAAATCGAGCTGGCTTGCTTTCCAATGTTTTGCTGTGCGATCTGAAATTTGCAAAACATCTGTACGACCTACCATCTCTTCCACAGTACGGAATCCTAGAATACTCATATATTCGCGCATTTCTTCAGCGACAAAACGCATATAATTGACGACATGATCAGCTGATCCCATAAATTTCGCACGGAGTTCCGGGTTTTGCGTTGCTACACCTACCGGACAAGTATCCAGATGACAGGCACGCATCATGACACAGCCTAATACGATTAACGGTGCAGTCGCAAAACCGAATTCCTCTGCCCCTAAAAGTGCTGCCATCACGACATCTTTTCCCGTCATTAGCTTACCATCCGTTTCCAATGTCACTCGGTCTCGAAGTCCATTGAGCATCAATGTTTGATGCGCTTCCGCTAAACCAAGCTCCCACGGTAAGCCCGTATGCTTAATCGATGTTTTCGGCGATGCCCCTGTACCTCCGTCATAGCCAGAAATGACAATGACGTCCGCTGCACCTTTTGCAACACCTGCAGCAATTGTACCAACACCCGCTTTTGCTACGAGTTTCACAGAAATTCTTGCATGACGGTTTGCATTTTTTAAATCATGAATTAACTGAGCCATATCCTCGATTGAATAAATGTCGTGATGCGGCGGTGGTGATATTAAACCAACCCCAGGAGTGGAACCGCGCACATCTGCTACCCAAGGATAAACTTTATTGCCAGGCAGTTGCCCGCCTTCCCCTGGTTTCGCCCCTTGCGCCATTTTAATTTGCAGCTCATCGGCATTCACTAAATAATGCGATTTCACACCAAATCGTCCTGATGCAATTTGTTTTATTGCACTGCGCTTGTTATCACCATTTGGTTCGATTGTAAAGCGGGCCGGATCTTCCCCACCTTCACCTGAATTCGAACGTGCACCTAGACGGTTCATCGCTACCGCCAATGTTTCATGCGCTTCTTTCGATAACGAACCAAATGACATGGCCCCTGATTTAAATCGTTTTACGATGGAATCCACTGATTCAATTTCTTCCATAGGGATTCGGCGTTCATTCTTTTTAAAGTCGAATAAATTACGTAAAAATCCAATTCGTTCTTCATTAGCCATTTCTGCATACATCCGGTACAATCCAAAATCATTTTTACGAGTCGCCCATTGGAGTGTATGGATAGTTTTCGGATTAAACGCATGATGCTCTCCGTCCGCACGCCATTGGAAATCCGAACCTGATTGCAGTTGGGCTGACATCGATTGCATCGCTTCCTCATGGCGGCGTTTTGCTTCTTCTCCGATTGTCTGTAAGTCAATGCCGTCAATTTGTGAAGCCGTACCTGTGAAATACTCGTCGATCACTTCTTTTGAAATCCCGACTGCCTCGAACACTTGGGCACCGCGATAAGATTGAACTGTTGAAATTCCCATCTTCGACATTACTTTAACGACACCATCCGCTGCACCTTTTCGGAATTTTTGAATCGCTTTTTCAAACGGTACAGATAAATGACCATTTTCAATTGCCTCATGAATTGTTGTATATGCTAAGTACGGGTGAATGGCGTCAACACCGAAGCCGATCAATGCAACAAAATGATGAACTTCCCGAACTTCCGCACTGTTCACAATAATGCTCGCCTTCGTACGTAGACCGATTCGCACTAAATATTGATGGATTGTACTCGCTGCTAGAAGAACGGGCATTGTTAACTGCTTAGCATCATCCATATAGTCAGACAGTACAATAATTGTCTTGCGTCCAAAAATAGCAGCTTCCGCTTCCGTTTTGATTCGGTTAAGTTCACTTTCTAAATTTTCGGTAAATTTTAACGAGATTTCCGCTACTTCAAAATGTTCTTCGTTATTATTTACAATCTGCTCATATTCTGCAGTCGTTAACACCGGCGTTTTCAGCAGGAGGCGACGTGCATTTTGCGCATTCGGCTGTAATAAATCACCTTCCGCTCCAAGCAACGTCATTGTCGATGTCACGACATGTTCGCGAATAGAATCAATCGGCGGGTTTGTCACTTGTGCAAACAGCTGCTTAAAGTAATTAAATAATGATTGTGGTCTATCTGAAAGAACAGCTAATGGGGTATCGTTCCCCATCGAGCCAAGCGGATCTTTTCCTTCATTTGCAAGAGGTACAATATATTTTTGTACATCCTCAAATGTATAGCCGTGAATTTTCTGGCGTAATGTCAGCTCATTTATTTCAGGTAACTGCTCACTCTTCGATTCAAGTTTGATCATATTTTCTTCCAGCCATGCTGCATAAGGTTTTTCTGCTGCAACTTCGGATTTCAGCTCCGCATCCGAAATAATTTTCCCCTGCTCTAAATCAATCAACAGCATACGACTTGGACTTAATCGGTCTTTATAAAGAATGTCTTCTTCAGCATAATCGACAACCCCTGTTTCGGAAGAGAAAATAACATGATCGTCTTTCGTCACATAAAGTCTTCCTGGACGCAAGCCGTTACGGTCTAAAATGGCCCCAATCTGTTTGCCGTCCGTGAAGCAAATAGCAGTCGGTCCATCCCACGGTTCCATCAAACTTGCATGATATTGATAAAACGCTTTACGGTCTTCATCTATGCGCGGATTTTCTGTCCACGGTTCCGGAATCATCATCATCGCTGTCTCAGCCGGTGAACGTCCAGCCAATACAAAAAATTCAAATGCGTTATCAAGCATTGAAGAATCAGATCCCGTTGTATCGATTATCGGTAAAAGTTTTTCAAGGTCCTCTCCAAACGCTTCAGATACGAACTGTTGCTCACGTGCACGCATCCAGTTAATATTGCCACGCAATGTGTTAATCTCCCCATTATGGATAATATAGCGATTCGGATGGGCCCGTTTCCAAGATGGGAATGTATTCGTCGAGTAACGTGAATGCACGAGTGCCAATGCGGATACGAAGCTTTCGTCCTGCAGATCCACATAAAATTCACTTACTTCTTCTGGTGAAAGCAATCCTTTAAATACAATCGTCTGACTTGAAAGACTTGGAATATACAATTCGTACTGCTGCTCTGTCGCCCAATGTTCGAGCTGTTTGCGAATGACATACAGTTTTCGTTCGAACGCCTTATTGTCGTTTTCGTTTGAACGAATAAATACTTGGCGAACAACCGGGGCAGTCGATTTAGCAATATCACTTAAATTTTCTTTATTTGTCGGAGCAGTTCGCCAGCCGATCAGTTGCTGATTTTCCTGTCCAATTAATTCATTCATCTTTTCTTCAATTTTTTGGCGTTCGTTTTCATTTTCCGTGAAAAAAATTTGTCCTACACCATATTCACCCATTTCAGGTAAATTAAGTTCCGCGCAGTTTTGTTGAAAGAAAGCATGTGGGATTTGAACTAACAGCCCTGCTCCATCACCTGTCTTGCCATCTCCGCCACGTCCAGCACGGTGTTCTAAACGACATAACATTTCTAGCCCTTTTTTTACAATCTGATGTGAAGGTATTCCTTTTATATTTGCATACATGCCAATTCCGCATGCGTCATGTTCAAATTCAGGATTATATAACCCTTGCGCTTCTGGTAACTGATGAAAACTCATATCCATTCCCCCTCATTCTTTCAATACCGTATTTACATTTTAAAGTTTTCGAAATAATATAAACAATATATAGTTTGGATATAAACAATCTACTTTTTAGATGAATGGGGTGGAAATAGTGGAATTAAGACAGTTACGTTACTTTGTAGAGGTGGCAGAACGCGAGCATATTTCTGAAGCTGCGGAGCATTTACACGTTGCCCAGTCTGCAATCAGCCGACAAATTGCCAACTTGGAAGAAGAACTTGGAACACCGCTTTTTGAACGAATCGGGCGTAACGTAAAGTTGACGCCAGTTGGGAAGATTTTTTTGGAACATTGTATTACCGCACTCAAGGGAATTGATTTTGCTGCAAAGCAGGTAGAAGAATATTTAGACCCGGCAAAAGGTACAATTAAAATAGGTTTCCCTACAAGTTTGGCAAGCTATGTATTGCCGACTGTCATTTCTGCATTTAAAAAAGAATACCCGGAAATTTCTTTTCATCTACGCCAAGGGTCCTATAAATATTTGATTGATGCAGTCAAAAATCGCGAGCTGAATTTAGCTTTGCTTGGACCATTACCACCAAAAGACGAAGCAATCAATACAACAGTGCTGTTTAGCGAAAACATCCATGCTTTGTTGCCCGCAACACACCCACTAGCGAAAAAAGAATCGATTAACCTTGTTGATTTGCGTCATGATCAATTTGTACTCTTTCCTGAAGGTTATATTTTAAACAAAGTTGCCGTTGATGCATGCCGCTCTGTAGGCTTTATGCCGAATATCACTACCGAGGGAGAAGATATGGATGCATTAAAAGGGCTTGTGGCTGCAGGAATAGGTGTGACACTTTTACCAGAAAGTTCACTCTATGATTCAACACCGCGCATGACCGTCAAAGTGCCGATCACCATACCTAATATAAGACGTACAGTCGGCATTATTGCACCAACATCAAGAGATCTTGCCCCATCCGAACAAGTATTTGTCGACTTTATATCAAATTTTTATTCACGATTAACACGATTCCAATAAAAGGCTTGAATAGAAGTAGAAGTTTCATTGGATAGATATGGAGAAATCCCATTTTAGAAAAGATAATTTTATGAAACGAAAAAACCATTTTCTCCCCAATAGAGAAAATGGTTTTTTTGATTATTTTTATTCGCCTGAAACTGGTACTACAGAGCCGCCCCACTCTTCGACGATAAAGTCTTGAACTTCTTTCGAGCGTAATGCATCTACTAATGCTTTAATTTCTTTTGAATCTTCATCGCCAGATTTTACTGCAATGATATTTACATAAGGTGATTCACTAGACTCGATTGCGATTGAATCTTCCAATGGGTTAATGCCGTTATCGATTGCGAAGTTTGAGTTGATCAATACCGCATCCCCTTCTTCATTTTCGTACATTTGCACTAATAATTCAGCAGCAGTGTTTGCATCGAATTCGAAGTTTTTCGGATTATCTACGATGTCTTTTATCTCTGCTTTTGTTTTATCAATACCTTCTGCTAATGTAATTAAACCTTGTGCTTCAAGTAATGAAAGCATACGTCCATGGTCTGCCACTGAGTTAGAAAGTAAAATCGTTGCACCTTCAGGAAGTTCTTCTAAAGATGAATATTTTTTTGAGTAAATACCGATTGGCTCGATGTGAATACCGCCAGCATTTGCAAAGTCATAATCGAAATCTGCTTTTTGTGCTTCGAAGTATGGAATGTGCTGGAAGAAGTTCGCATCTAGATCACCGTTATCTAAATCTTGGTTTGGAAGTACATAATCTGTATAAGGTTCGATTTCAAGCTCAATACCTTGTTCCTCTAATATCGGTTTAACTTTTTCAAGGATAACTGCGTGTGGTGTATTCGATGCACCAACTACTAATTTTTCATCTTCTCCTCCACATGCTGCTAATGCAAGTACTGAAGCTCCTAAAATAACGCTTGATAATAACTTTTTCATTTGTTTTACCTACCCTTTTTTATTAGTTTGTTTTCGGCCCATCGAAACTTTTTCTATATTCTGATTATTTTTCGGATAGACGCGCACTTTTATAAAAGTTTGCGTCCATATTGTTTCGATGCACCAATATTTATAATTACGGCCTTACGAGCCACTAACTATCGTTTGTCCACTCTTGCTGTGATGAAATCCCCAATATATTGGATGATGAATACGACAACTAAAATCAATACAGTTGCCATTAAAGTCACATCTGTTCGGTTACGCTGGAAACCATCAAGGAATGCCAGGTTTCCTAAACCACCCGCACCAATGATGCCGGCCATTGCTGTATACCCTACTAAAGCGACAGCTGTAACAGTAATACCTGAAATTAATGCCGGTAAGCTTTCCGGAATCAGCACTTTCCAAATAATCGTAGAAGTTTTCGCTCCCATTGAGCGAGCCGCTTCTATAACACCTTTATCAATCTCTCTTAATGCAATTAACACCATGCGCGCATAAAACGGTGCTGCACCGATAATAAGCGCAGGTAATGCTGCATTGGCACCACGGATGGTTCCAAGTAAAAACTTCGTAAATGGAATTAATAAAATGATCAAGACGATAAATGGAATCGAGCGGAAAATATTCACGAATGACCCTGTCAAAAAGTGTACAACTTTATTTGCCCATAATTGATTGTCGCTCGTTAAAAATAAGACAATACCAATTAGAAGTCCTAGTATAAATGTGATGACTGTCGCAACAGCCGTCATATAAATTGTTTCATATGTTGCTTCGAGCATTTTACCCCAATCTACGTTCGGAAATAATTGATTAAACATGCTCAATCACCTCCGCCTGAATTTCTTGCTTCGCTAAAAAGCTTAATGCTTCCGCGACTGCTTTTGGCTCGCCATCGATATGAATAAACAATGTACCAAACGAACCGCCCGTTGTATTTGAGATTTTGCCATGCACTATATTAACAACTACGTCAAATTGCTTAATCATTTGTGAGATGACAGGCTGTTCTGTCGTTGCCGCTGCAAATGTTAATTTAGCGATTTTGCCTTCTGGATAATTGGCTAAAATCTGTTCCAGTGATGCTTGCGTTTCCTGTGTTTCACCAGAAGCTTGCGACACGAAGTTTTTCGTAATCGGTGCTTGCGGATGTTGGAACACTTGTAATACATCTCCCTGTTCCACTACTTTTCCGGCTTCCATAACAGCTACTCTGTTACAGATTTTACGGATAACATGCATTTCATGTGTAATGAGTACAATTGTAAGTCCGATGTTTTTATTAATATCAAGCAGCAATTCCAAAATTGAATCCGTTGTTTCAGGATCAAGTGCTGAAGTCGCTTCATCACATAAAAGCACTTCCGGATTGTTTGCCAACGCACGGGCAATGCCAACACGCTGCTTTTGACCGCCTGAAAGTTGAGAAGGATACGCTTTCCCTCTTCCTTTTAAACCAACAAGTTCAATTAACTCTTCTACTCGTTTTTCACGATCAGCTTTTGAAACACCTGCTATTTCAAGTGGAAATGCGATGTTTTCTTCAACGGTACGTGACCAAAGTAAATTGAAGTGCTGGAAAATCATACTTATTTTTTGACGTGCTTCTCGTAATTTAGCTCCGGAAGCTTTTGCAATATCCTGACCACCTACAATGACAGAACCTGTCGTTGGCTTTTCCAAACCGTTCAATAGGCGAATCATTGTACTTTTACCGGCACCACTGTAGCCAATAATACCGTATATTTCTCCTTTGTTGATCGATAGGCTTACATTATCAACTGCCGTAAGCTTACCATTTTTCGTGTTATACACTTTTGTAATATTTTGTATATCAATCATCGGTTGTACTCCTTCTAAATTGAAATAACCTTCCTGCTATTTCAAAATCATGTTCTTTTTTCATCCAAAACATCCGCTGAATGAAAAAAACCTTTCTACCAAGACAAGTAGAAAGGTTTCACATACATTTATACGGTAAACCGTTCTCTCATCTTTCAAAGTTTACACTTTGTGTGAATTGGCACCTTTGCGTAATCGCTGGTTGCCGGGCTTCATAGGGCACTTCCCTCCACCTCTCTTTATAAGAGCAACGTTATTAAGTTTTATTATTATGAATGTTACTTTATCACGACAAAGTGACTACGTCAATTACTTTTTTAATATTTCATACAAAAACGGTACGGATTTAAATGCATAAATTTTATTCGTTAGTTCCCCGTTGTCTGAAACAATTAAACAAGGTACACTTTCAATTTTCAGTTCATAAGGTAAATCCCCTAAATAATTGATATTTGCCATACCAAGCGGGAGATCTGGTAGTAATTTCTCAATTACTTCCAACATTTTTTCTGATACTTCACATGTGCCGCACATAGGCGTATATAGGAAAAATGCTGTCTGATCATATTGTTGTACGTTTTGTTCCCATTGCTGTTTCGTCCATTGTTCCATTATACTGTCATCCTTCTTTTACTAAAAATTTTGCTCGTAGTAAAATATCCCTTAAGATTTTAGTAGGTGTTTTTTCTACTTCAATATATTCGTGAGGTATGATTAGCTGTTGTGCTTCAGGATATGCACGGTTCATCAGTTTACGTAACTTTTCACCGTTTTTATCTGCATCAAACATAGTGATAATTTCATCTTGCTCATAATCTTCCAATAAATCAATCAAATTGACTTCGCTTATTGTGCCATTTGTACAAACAATTGTCACGTCCTCTGCTAAAATCGGGATTAATCTCAACTTATCGGCACGTCCTTCGACAACAAGGCATTTTCCCATACGTACACGCTTCCTTTCAAAATCACCTTTATGTATAGAATAACAAAAAAACACTAAAACCTTACTATAGAAGGCTTTAGTGTTTCATATTATTGTTCGATTAATGCAGTGTAAGCATCTGCGTCTAATAATTCTTCAACTTCCGCTTCACTTGTTAACTCAACAGTAACCATCCATGCATTACCGTATGGAGATTCATTAACGTATTCTGGGTTGTCCAGTAATTCTTCGTTGATTGCAACTACTTTACCAGAAAGTGGTGCATATAGTTCAGAAACTGTTTTTACAGACTCTACACTACCGAATGGCTGATCCTTTGAAATCTCATCGCCTACTTCAGGTAATTCTACGAATACGATATCACCTAATTCAGATTGTGCGAAATCCGTAATACCGATTGTTGCCTTACCGTCTTCAATTTTAACCCACTCATGCTCTTTTGAATAACGTAATTCTTTTGGTGTGCTCATTCGAAAACCTCCATGTTATATGTAGTACATTCAAGTTCATTTTGCCATATTTCGTTCGGAAATACAATGTGAATAACTGTTTATTTCCAAGTTTCTAAGAAGTCAGACTCCTTAAATCCTAAAGTTAATTTTTTTCCATCTGTTACGATCGGTCGCTTAATTAACATACCATCTGATGCCAATAGCTCTAATTGCTCATCCTCGGACATTGTCGCTAATTTATCTTTAAGACCTAATTCCCGATATTTCATACCAGACGTATTGAAGAATTTCTTTAATGGCACTCCACTTGCTTCATAAATTGCTTTAATCTCCTCTTTAGATGGTGTCTGTTCTACGATATGAATATTTTCATAGTCCACACCTTGCTCATCTAGCCACTTTTGCGCTTTTTTACACGTTGTACATTTTGGATATTGAATGAATTTTACTGTCATGTAAGTACTCCTTTTGCCCTGGATTTTCCTATATTGTAACGGATATAGAAGGACAAATCAAAAATGTGTTCGTATTATTGGCGTTTTTATGAATATGGGTTTTATTAGAATATTTGTGCCGATATTAGAACATGCTGGTCGTATTTTAGAAGAATGGTTTCGTTTATTTGAAACTTTGGCGGTCATATTAGAAGAAAGGAAACTTATATTAGAACTTCCGAGATATATTAGTTTATGTAAAAATATATTAGAACATTTTACATTATATTAGAACAACATAGAAAAATCGGGTGCAGTGTCATGCACCCGACTATAGTATTTTGTTAAACTACATACTTTTCTGCTTCGATTAATTTCACTGAAGCTTCACGTTTTTTCGGAATTAAGTTGTAAGGATTGTTGCGCGTTAATTTACGTAAAGCCGATAAAATCATACGTGCATCGTCACCTTCAACTGAAGCGATCAATGTTTCTTTTGCTTCTTTTTCGATTTCTGCGAATGCTTCCTGACAGAAAATTTGAGTGTAAAGGATTTTTTGTGCTGCTTTTTCTTCTCCGTCACGCTCGATTGCTTTTTGTGTACGGATTACTGCAGATTCCATTGCGTATAATTGGTTCGCAATGTTCGCGATGTTCACTAACAGCTCCTGCTCGGCATCCAGTTTTGCACCGTAGCGTTGTGCTGCTGCACCTGCTGCAAGTACTGCGATTTTCTTCGCATTTTTCACTAAATATTTCTCTTGCTCTAAAGCACCTTGGCCAATTTCTTCAGGCATAAGCATTAGTAGCTCGTTTTGCAGTTCTTGTGCTACTTGTAATAGTGGTAATTCACCTTTTAATGCTTTTTTCATAAATGTGCCTGGTACGATCATACGGTTAATTTCGTTTGTACCTTCGAAAATACGGTTAATACGAGAGTCACGGTAAATGCGTTCCACTTCGTACTCAGCCATAAATCCGTAACCACCGTGTAACTGAACCGCTTCATCCGCTACGAAATCCAGTGTTTCAGAACCGAATACTTTTGCGATTGAGCACTCAATAGCATACTCAGCGATTGCTGCTGCAATTGATTTGCCGTCTTTTTGCTCTTCATCAGATAACTGGCTTAAACGGTCTTCGAAGTAGCCAACTGTACGATAGTTTAAAGATTCTGATGCATAAATGTGAGAAGCCATTGATGCGATTTTTTCTTTCGTTAAGTTGAAATCCGATAATTTCGTTTTGAACTGTTGGCGTTGGTTTGTATAAGCAACTGCTAATTCAAATGCACGTTTTGATGCACCTACAGTACCTACTCCTAATTTATAACGCCCGATATTTAAAATGTTGAATGCGATAATATGACCGCGGCCTACTTCACCTAATAAGTTTTCTACAGGCACTTCTGCATCTTCTAAAATTAATGTACGAGTAGAAGATGATTTAATCCCCATTTTCTTCTCTTCCGGACCTACAGAAACTCCTGGGAATGAACGCTCAACGATGAATGCAGTAAATTTATCGCCATCAATTTTTGCGTATACAACGAATACATCCGCAAAGCCTGCATTAGTAATCCATTGTTTTTCACCATTTAATACGTAATGGGTACCCGCTTCATTTAATTTAGCAGTTGTTTTTGCGCCTAATGCATCCGAACCTGAACCTGGCTCTGTTAATGCGTAAGCTGCGATTAAGGCACCTGAAGCTAACTTCGGTAAGTACTTCGTTTTTTGCTCATGGTTACCGAATAATACGATTGGTAATGAACCGATCCCTACATGGGCACCGTGTGTGATTGAGAAACCGCCAGCCGGTGACATTTTTTCAGCGATTAATGCAGAAGAGATTTTGTCTAAGCCTAAGCCTTCGTACTCTTCCGGCACGTCAGCTGCTAGTAAACCTAAATCACCTGCTGTTTTTAATAGACGTACCGAGTGCTCGAACTCATGGTGCTCTAAGTTTTCAACTACCGGCAATACTTCGTTTGTTACATATTCCTGTGTTGTTTGAGCAATCATCTTTTGCTCATCTGTGAAATCTTCCGGTGTAATTACTCGGTTAATTTCCACGTCCTCGATTAAAAAGCCGCCACCTTTAATAATGCTGTTTGTTGTTTGTGCCATTATAAATTCCTCCCTAGTTTCCTCTGTGATTTTTTATTGTGTTGTTTTCCGTTTCGGTTACGCTTTCCGCGGGCACGAGGCCAACACGATGTTGGTCACAAAAGCGTTGCCACAGGACGTGGCGTTCTTAGCTTTTGTTCCTAGTCTCAGGCGTCGTGCTTTTCCCGCTGGAAGCTTGCTTGTAGCGAAAGGCGCAGCCGTCAGCTACACTCGAACCTTCACTACAAACAACACCTTATTGTTTCCCCAGACAATTAAAGAACTTCAAATACCCCTGCTGCGCCCATTCCGCCGCCGATACACATTGTTACGACACCGTATTTACCGCCGCGGCGTTTTAATTCATTGATTAACTTCACTGTAAGAATCGCGCCTGTTGCACCAAGTGGATGGCCTAATGCGATTGCCCCCCCGTTAACATTCACTTTTTCCATATCAATGCCAAGCTCACGAACTACTTGAATTGATTGTGATGCGAATGCTTCGTTAATTTCCCACAGGTCAACTTGATCTTGTGTAATTCCTGCAATTTCAAGTGCTTTCGGTACCGCAACGATTGGTCCGATACCCATTACTTCAGGTGGAACTCCTCCGACAGCAAATCCTAAGAATTTTGCCAGTGGCTGCATTCCTTGTTTCTCCGCTTCTTCACGGTCCATCACAAGTACTGCTGCTGCACCGTCAGAAGTTTGAGAAGCATTCCCTGCTGTTACAGATCCTTTTACGTTGAATGCTGGACGTAATTTTGCCAACGTTTCTACCGATGTACCTGGACGAACCCCTTCATCTGTATCAAAAATTGTAACTTTTTCTTTTAACTGATTGTTTTCATCGACATAATACTCCGTCACTTCAACTGGAACGATTTCGTCTTTGAATTTACCTTCTTTAATTGCTTTTTCAGCCAATTCATGCGAACGCACTGCAAAAGCATCCTGCTCTTCACGTGTCACATTGTAACGATTCGCTACTTCTTCAGCTGTGTGACCCATACCGATATAGTATTGTGGTGCTTCTTCAGCAATTTTTGGGTTTAGACGAACTGTATTACCAGTCATCGGAATCATACTCATCGACTCTGTACCACCTGCAACGATTGCTTTTGCATGGCCAAGCATAATGCGCTCTGCTGCATAAGCAATTGTTTGTAGCCCTGATGAACAGAAACGGTTAACTGTTAATGCTGGTGTTTCATCCGGTAACCCTGCCAATGCCCCTACTAAGCGGGCAACATTCATCCCTTGTTCTGCTTCCGGCATTGCACATCCCATAATTAAATCATCAATTGGACCTTCATAGCCCGCACGTTTTAATGCTTCTTTTACTACTACTGCACCAAAATCATCTGGACGAGTATTCGCAAGTGATCCTTTTTTCGCACGTCCGATTGGTGTTCGTGCTCCTGCAACAATAACGGCTTCACGCATAATGATGTTTCCCCCTTGTGATTAGCCAGCAAGTAATCTATTAAGCTAGTTGCCGGCAAAATATTCTAGACACAAACGTTGATTTCCATTTCAGTGAACGCTTTCTCCGGATGCGTGGTCCTACACGATCGTCTCGTGCGTCACGCTTTTCCCCAGGAGTCGTCGCCTACACTCCAAACAACTAAATGTGTATTTAAAATTCTTTTCGTATCATTACAAGTCAATTTTAGTTACGTAACGGCTTTCCTTTTACAAGCATGTGCTGCATACGCATTTGTGATTTCTGGTCTGCAACCAGTTCTAGGAATGCTTGTTTTTCCAGGTTTAATAAGTACTCTTCTGAAACTTCTGTTCCGTATGGTACTTTTCCGCCTGCGATTACATATGCAAGTTTCTTCGCGATTTTCAAATCATGCTCTGTAATATAGCCTGAATCGAACATTCCTTGAGCCCCTAATAACAATGTTGCATAACCTGGTGCCCCTACTACTTTCACCGGTTTTTTCACTGGTGCTGTATAGCCTGCATCCGCAAGTGCAAGTGCTGCTTGTTTTGCATCATAGATTAAGTGATCCGGATTTACGGAAATACCATCCGCAAAGTCCAGGAAATTATTTTCACGTGCTTCTTCACCAGAAGTCGAAACTTTTGCCATTGCAATTGTTTCGAATACTTTATTTGCGATTTGCTGATAGTCTACATCCACGCCATTTGGCAAGCCTTTAATGAACTTTTGGTAAAGACCTAAGTTACCGCCGCCACCTGGGATTAATCCAACGCCTACTTCTACAAGACCCATATACGTTTCAGCTGATGCTTGAATGTGTGCAGCCGGTAAACATACTTCCGCTCCGCCACCTAATGCCATTTGGAAAGGTGCCGCAACAACCGGTTTTGTTGAATATTTAATACGGCGCATTGCTTGCTGGAATGACTTAATAACAAAGTCCAATTCAAAAATATTATCATCTTGTGCTTCCATTAAAATCATCGCAAGGTTGGCACCGACACAGAAGTTTTTACTTTGGTTCCCGATTACAAGGCCTTTAAAGTTTTTCTCAACTTCATCAATGGCATAGTTGATCATTTGTACAATGTCTAAACCGATTGCATTTGATTTTGAGTGGAATTCAAGTAATGCGATTCCATCCCCTAAATCAATTAGGCTTGCACCTGAATTTGATTTAATAACACCATGTTTTTTCTTGTAACGTTTTAAGTCAATCGCTTTTTCATTTACAGGAACTTTTACATATTCTGAACCGTTATAGTAGGCTAAATCACCATCAATTTCAGAATAGAATGTTTTCAGGCCTTTCTCTAATAATCCATTTACGAATTCAGGAATTTCACGGCCTTCTTCTTTCATTTTAGAGACTGATTTTTCTACGCCGATTGCATCCCACATTTCAAATGGACCTTGAGCCCAACCGAAGCCCCATTTCATCGCATTGTCAATTGCAACGATGTCATCAGCAATTTCACCTACTAATTTTCCTGAGTAAATTAATGTCGGTGCAAATGAATTCCATAATAGTTCCCCAACTCGGTCATTTGCATAAATTAAAACTTTTAATTTACCTCCTGGACCTTTTGCTTGTTTTGCCATTTCTAATGATGGTGCTACAAGTTTCGTAGTCGGTTCATATTCAAATGTTGATAAATTCAATTGTAGAATTTCTTTCCCAACTTTTTTGAAGAAACCTTGGCCCGATTTAGCGCCAATCCAACCATTTGAGATCATTTTCTTTAAAATAGGAGATTCTTCAAATACTGCCTGTTCTTCACCGGTTGTCTGGTCATATACATTTGTTGCAACATGTGCAAAAGTATCAAGACCAACAACATCCAATGTACGGAATGTCGCAGATTTTGGACGACCGATTAGTGGTCCTGTTACCGAATCTACTTCACCTACTGAATAGTTACGTGCAATCATTTCGTTCATTGTCACGATTAAACCGTATGTTCCGATTCTGTTTGCGATAAAGTTCGGTGTGTCTTTTGCGATAACAACACCTTTTCCTAATACATCTTCACCGAATGTTTGCATAAAGCTCACAACTTCCGGTTTTGTTGTATTAGCCGGAATGATTTCCAGTAATTTTAAATAGCGTGGCGGGTTGAAGAAATGTGTACCAAGGAAATGCGCTTGGAAATCTTCTGAACGCCCTTCCGCCATTGCGTTAATGCTAACCCCTGATGTATTTGATGAAATGATTGTGCCTGGTTTACGTACAGCATCAATCTTTTCAAATAAGCCTTTTTTGATATCTAATCTTTCTACAATTACCTCAATAATCCAGTCAACATCCTTCAGTTTTTCTAAATCATCGTCAAAGTTACCTGGTGTAATTAATGCTAGATTTTTTTTCGATGAAAGTGGTGCTGGTTTTTGCTTTAGTAATTTTTGCATTGCAGAAACTGCAAAACGGTTTTTTACAGGTTTTGAATCAAGTGTTAACCCTTTAGCTTCTTCTTCCTTTGTTAATTCGCCCGGAGCGATGTCTAATAACAATGTAGGAATCCCGATATTCGCCAAATGTGCTGCAATTCCTGAACCCATTACCCCTGAACCTAAAACCGCTACTTTTTCAATTTTGTAAGACACGAGCACTTCCCCCTTCTCCCTTGAATGAACAGTCATTCATTTTGAAATCAAAAAAAAACTTCAAACAGCTTTTCTGTTCTTAGTGTAGATTATTTTGACAATTTACGCAATAATTTTCTCGCAATTTTAAATAAATTTATTATTCTTATATTTTTATTGCTAGAAGGTACATATATTAAGCTAAATTACTTTTCGTAAGCTGTCCAAATCGTGTACAATGGGCGTAAGGAGCGTGATTAATATGCAAGAAATTACAACAATTGAACAATTCACAGAACTAACTAGCAAGGAAAAACCAGTAATCGTGAAATTCTTTGCTGGCTGGTGCCCGGACTGCACACGTATGGATATGTTTATCGATCCAATTATTGAAGAGTACAATCAATATGACTGGTATTCAATCAACCGTGATAACTTCCCGGATTTAGCGGAGAAGTATCAAGTAATGGGTATTCCATCATTACTAATCTTCAAAAATGGTGAAAAATTAGCACACTTACATAGCGCTAATGCAAAATCACCTGCACAAGTGGAAGAATTTTTAAACGCACAAGCATAATATGTATTACGAATGAATCCAAAAGTTTACCACTTTTGGATTTTTTTTATTTTTCATAAGCTAAAGCGCTAGTCATAATGCGGTTTTTTAATTACAATTGATTACGTGAAATTTTATTGTAAGAAAGGAAAATTTATGACTTCAGATCAACGAAAAAAACTTGCTTTACTTATGCTTAACATGTTCATTGCAGTTGGGAGTTTCGGGATTATCATTCCAATTATTCCTGCCTATTTAAAAGAAATCGGGCAAGGTGGAACAGCTGCAGGTTTAATCATTGCGATTTTTGCATTCGCGCAATTTTTAGTATCACCTATCGGGGGAAAATGGACGGATAAGTATGGTCGTCGCCCGCTCATTAATATCGGACTGCTTACTTTAGCTATTTCGATGTTTATTTTTTACTTCGCAGATTCCATTTGGCTGCTTTATTTATCACGTGCTATCGGCGGAATTGGCTGTGCATTCCTGATTCCTGCAATTTTTGCATATGTAGCAGATATTACAACGATGGATCAACGCGCAAAAGGTAATAGTTTTATTTCAGCCTCGATGTCACTTGGTATTGTAATCGGTCCTGGTATCGGCGGCTTTTTAGCGGATTTCGGACTTAAAACACCGCTTCTTGTTTCAGCGGTAGTCGGATTGCTTGCGTTTATCGTATCTTATTTTACTTTGGCGGAGAGCCAGGAAGAGAAAGTCGAAATTCTTCAAGACGAAAACTCTTCAATGATGAAAGATATTCTTTTATCTGTTAAAAAGCCATTCTTTATTCCACTGATTATTACGCTGATCATGAGTTTCGGTTTAATGTCTTATGAAACCGTTCTTGGACTTTATGTAGATGATAAATTTGGTGCAACACCACAGGAAATTGCCTTCATGGTAACATCAACAGGATTAGTCGGTGTTATTATGCAATTATTTGTAGTTGACCGCCTTGTAAAAGCGATTGGCGAAGTAAATGTATTAAAATTATTTTTAGTCGTTACCGCTTCTGGCTTCTTCCTGTCGATTATCGCAGGAAGCTATACGATGTTCTTTGCGATTTCGTTATTAATATTCCTTGCGACATCAATTTTGCGTCCTGTATTAACGACATTAATTTCAAAAATGGCCGGGAATGAACAAGGGTTTGCAATGGGTATGAACAATGCCTATATGAGCATAGGCAATATTATGGGTCCTCTTCTTGCAGGGGCGTTATATGACATCAATATCCTATACCCGTTTATCGCTGGATTAATCATATTAATTTTCACTATTATTCTAACATTTATGTGGAAAGGTATTAAGATCCAAAAAGCAGCATTAAAAGGAGGTCATTAATCGTGAAAATTATTGTATTCGGAGCAACAGGTGGCGTTGGACAGCATTTTGTTGAAATGGCTGTCGCCGCTGGTCATACTGTTACCGCATTTGTACGTACACCTGAAAAATTGAAAACTACAGAAGTAACGATTGTTCAAGGTGATGCATTTAATGCAGAGCAAGTGGCGGATGCGATTATCGGTCATGATGCGGTCATTTCATGTTTAGGTTCAAGTACTGGCATGAAAAAATCAAATGAGCTTGAAACGATGGGTAAAAACATTGCAGACGGTATGGAGAAGGCCGGTGTAAAACGTCTAGTATATTGCGCTTCAGCTGGAGTAGACGGAGAAATTCCAGGTGTGATGGGTAAATTGATGATGAAAATGCTCGCTAATCCATTAGCAGATCACCGAGCAGCGCTTAACTATTACAGAACAAAAGATATTACGTACACTATAGCACGTCCAATGGGCTTAAAAGATGAACTGTTAAAAACGGATTATAAAGAAGCAGTCGATACAGTTCCAAAAGGTTCAAGTTCGATTCCAAGAGCTAGTGTGGCTCATTTTATGGTAAAAGCATTGGATGATACCCAATACGAAAACAAATCAGTTGGTTTATGCAGCTAGGTTTGAACAAACGAAAACTACCCCAAATGGTTGAGGTAGTTTTCGTTTTTTTATTTGGCATTATCGATTTCCTCGATTTTATTGACTAATTTCCGGAAATGATTAGCCAATGCTTTTGGGATTTCGAATATTGTCCATGTATTTTTTTCCACATCATTTTTCAGCACATAGCTTTCTTTGTCTCCGCCCTTTAACCATAGCTCCAGCCTTTCTCTCTTTCCATTTTTATATTCGATTTCTATCATTAACTCAGATACATCCAAACCAATTCTTTGGTGTTCTTCGTTCACTGTTGCCTTACTGAATAATTCTTTTACCTCGTTTATATCTTCTTCTAATAGGTAGACCTTTGTACCTGTGCCGCCGATTTTATAAATTTTCAATGATTGAATGTCATCCACCAGCAAAACATCACTGATTTGAGGGATATCTTCAAAAGCAAACGGTATTGTATATTCAGTACCCTTATTATCTACAAGAATACGTGGAGCGGTACGGGTTAATGTCCAGCTAAAGCCGTCATCGCCAGTAATGAAATACTGATTATCTTTTGTTTTGATTTGAATATTTGTATACGTTTCCTCGATTAATTCTCCTGAATAGGGTTTTTCATCTTCTGATTTTGGCTTTTCTAAATAAAGGCGTGTATCACTCCTGTAATGAAGTGTTCCATTATTAAATACATACATTATTCTGCTTTCCTTACGATTTTGTACTATCATATCATTTAAATGCTCAGGTTTTGCCAAATACATATTCTGATCTTCCGAATCGACCGCCAACTGTTCATCCGATTGCGGCATATAGTAAAGTATTCCACCTACAACAAAAAGCAATAGTAATACGATGGCAGGCTGCATGAAGGGCAACCGCTTTTTACGGTGCTGTTTCCCATCCAGAACTTTTTGTACAAATGCTTCATCCATCAGCGGTTCGCTGCCAATTGTTTCATCAATTGCTTGCTTCACTTGAGAATTCGTCATGCCATTCACCACCTTTTAATTGATCTCTTAACTTTTCACGTCCACGCCTAAGTCTCGTTTTCACGGTATTGTCCGAAACCGAGAGTAAATGTGCAATTTCATCGATTTTCAGTTCCTTGTAGTAATATAAAATTATAATTTCACGGTACTTAACCGGAAGCTCGAGAACTACTCTTCCCAGCAATTGATTTTCGCTTCTCTCAAGCACATACTGCTCTGCAGATTTGGTTCCTTTAAAAATATTCTGAATTTTATTTGTTAAAATGGTATTTTTGTAGCTCCAGCTGCGTAAATAATCATAACTACGATTGATTGTCATTCGATATAAATACGTCCGGTAACTCGCATCGCCACGAAATTGTCCACGCTGCTCATATGCTTTTAACAGTACATCCTGTACAATATCTTCTGCCATTTCTTTATTTTTCACATATGTATAGGATAGTCGAAGTAATTCCTCGCCATGTGTTCTTATAAACTCTTCAAGCTGCATTTTCTTCCCCCCTCTTCTCCAAATGCCAACCGTTAGACGGAGCTGTTTTATTTTTAGTTTCAACTTTAAATGTTTATTTTTTTTTAATGTGGGTATTAAACTACTTTATAACAATTTGGAGGTTTTTAGTATGCGAGTATTATTAAATGTAAATGGCAGGTCACAATATAGTTCGGATATCCGGCCTGAATATCAAAACTCGGCATGCGGCCCAACGACTGCACATGTTATTTTAAATTACTTATGTGAAGATGAAACAATCCGCACGAAAGATGTAAATGAACTTTATAAATTTTTAGGTGGTACAAAAATCGGACTTTTTAAATGGCGGATGATCAGAAACTTACGTCGACTACTCGGAGATGACTGGTGTATCGAAGAATGTACATTAACTCAGGCGATTGAGCAATTACGCTTAGGTAATCCGGTAGCGATGAAATTTGATGTGTATTTTACCGGGCAGTTCTTAAATAATTATACCCCTCTCTATAAATACCACTGGGTACCGTTAATTGGCTATGAAATAAAAGACAATGAACTTTACTTAACGATTCATGATAATGGCGGCCGCAATCGTGACAGCCAGATCCGAACTTTTAAATATGATGACAACCGCAAAATATTAAGCTTTGTGAAAATCGAAAAGGAAAAGCATTAGCATTTGCTAATGCTTTTTCTATTTGAATAAATGATAAGTTAATTGGCTATTACTGTAATTAAAACTGCGAGGATATATTATGAAATCAGTGAGATCTATAAGTCTCTTACATATTATCTTTTTAACAATGACATTCATCGGGTTAAAAAACCATGTCACGATTATTCCATCCTTACTAAATGGAGCAGGTCGTGATGCTTGGTTTTCTGTTATTTTTTCAATATTTTTTATGATTCCCTGGTTAGTTCTTCCTTTTATCACATTAAAAAAACTTAAAGGCAAATCTCTTCGTATGTATTTACTAAACAATTACCCTAAGCTGGGTAAAGTGCTTATTTTTATCATTGCTTTTTACTTACTTCTCATGGCCGTTATTACAATGCATGAAACACTACAATGGGTTTCAACAACCTTTTTGCTGCAAACGCCGCCATTGCTTTTGTTTTTCTTTTTTACGGTTGTATGCTTTTTACTGGCCACATCCTCCATATTAACCATTACGATGGTCAATGTTGTCGTCTTGTTTGGTGTTGTCGTCCTTGGCTTTTTTATCGCCTTTGTTAATATTCAAGTGAAAGACTATGCATTGCTGCAGCCCTTTTTTGAGCATGGATTTACACCGGTTTTCACATCTATGGTATATCCTGCTTCCGGCTTTATTGAGCTTTATTTGCTCGTATTTATTCAGCAGCACTTTAAAACAAAGCTTAAATTTTGGCATTTATTAATAATGCTCTTTTTACTATTTGGATTAACACTAGGTCCCTTATTGGGGGCAATTGCCGAATTCGGACCAACTGAGGCTGCTAAACAGCGCTACCCCGCATTTGAAGAATGGCGGATTGCCACAATCGGAAGCTTTATAAACCATATTGATTTCTTTTCTATTTACCAGTGGCTTACAGGAGCATTTGTCCGTATTGGTTTTATATTATTTATAGCAGTCGAGCTATTAGGGCTCACTGGTCAAAAGAAGAAAGTTTGGGAATATATTTTTCCGCTCTTTGTTTTTTGCTCACTGCCTCTTTATTTACTCGATGACAGTATATTTAGCAAATGGAAGGGGCAATATTTTCTAATAAGTACTACGTTATTCTTTTTCGTACTTTCAATTATTCTCTTTATATTAGTAAATCGAAAAACAAAGCGAAAGTTGGAATATAATGATTGAATACGCTGCCTTAAAAAAGCAATTTGATAATTGTGCTGATATTCGCTTTCAAACATTTGAATTTCCTGCAAGCAACGTTATGCTCATCACCTGTGAAGCGATGACAGATAATCATTTATTCAATGAAGTAGTCGTACCCCGATTAAGAATGGCATGCCAACAAAAGGAACATTTTGATGAGGCAATTTTAATACAGAAATTGCATCTTCCCCAGCTACTGAAAATTGAAGATTTGCAAGAAGCTGTTACGAATGTATTTAGCGGATTTGTTCTTATTTATATCGAGAATTTAAATATACTGTTATGCAGCAATATTGAAAACAAGCCTAATCGAAGCCCTGAGGAATCAAACTTAGAAGTAACTATTAAAGGTCCACGTGATAACTTCATTGAAGACTTAGGTGTAAATATTGCTCTTATCCGCAAACGTCTGCCTACGAATTCATTAAGTGTTGAGAAGATAACGTTAGGAACACGTTCAAAAACAAAGTTAGCTATTTTATATTTTAATGACATTGCAGATTTATCTATCTTGAAACAATTAAAAAAACAACTCTCTGAAATCGATACAGATGTTATTTTAAGTGGTGAATTAATAATGGAACGGATGAATAAAATTTCATATTTAATTCCTTTAAATGATTCGACAGGTCGTCCTGATTTTGCGATGCAATCACTCGTTACCGGACGCTTTATCATTTTAGTAGACGGAATTGCATACGCAATTATCACGCCCACTAATATTCTAGCATTATTAAAGTCCGGAGAGGATAATGATTTTCCATCCATATTCAGCTCGTTAGAAAGATTATTACGTTTATTCTGCATATTAATAGCACTTTTACTACCGGCTTTTTGGCTTGCGTTAACAACATTCCATCAAGAGCAGCTCCCAATTCAATTACTTGCGACAGTTGTACAAGCCAATACGGGCTCCCCACTGCCTGCAGCTATAGAAATGCTTGGAATGCTTTTTATGTTTGAGTTATTTCGTGAAGCGGGATTACGCTTACCGAGTATTTTAGGTGGAACGATCAGTGTTGTAGGAGGATTAATTATAGGTGATGCAGCCATTCGAGCTGGGATTACAAGTCCGGCAATGATTGTTGTCATAGCCATTTCAACGATTGCTACCTTTACACTTGTCAATCAGTCCTTCGTTACGACGATCAGCATGCTGCGAATTGTATTTATTATTATCACATCGATTTTAGGACTTTTCGGCTTCTTCTTATCAATCTATATTTGCCTTGTTTATATCGCAAATATCCGTGTATTTGGTGTTCCTTATTTAAATATAGCAGTCAATTTGAGCTGGGATAATATAAAAATGACCCTTTTCCGTCCACCAGCAAAATCAAACACTAAACGACCGGAAGTATTAAATGTTAAAGATAAAACAAAGGAAAAAACAAAATGAAAAAATTGCTTTTACTTCCATTGTTACTTTTAGTTGCTGGCTGCTGGGATACAAATCAGCCTGAACGTATGTATTATTTACTTGGCCTGGGAATCGATTATAAAGATGATCAATATGAAATTTATAGTCAAGTTGTTGCTTTCACTAATATTGCTAAAAGCGAACAGCCGAACCCGGAAGCTACGCAGGCTGAAGTTGGGATTGCCAAAGGAAAGACATTTGATGAAGCATTTTTTAATTTATATCAAACGATGGATGAGCGCTTCTTTTTAGGGCATTTAAACTATGTTCTCTTTTCGGAAAATATCGCAAAGGAAGGTAAAGTAGAACCTGTTATCAATTCCCTTATCCGATACAGGGAATGGAGGTATACAACTTGGGCTTATATTACAGATTCACCACTCAAGGAAGCTTTGCTCATCACACCCATTATCAATAAATCCATTACACTTTCAAAGGTGTCCGACCCGCTCAGTTCATTTAATCAGTCATCCCGGGTCCGTCCTATACAATTACGGGAACTTATGATTCATTTGAATGAACCTAGTCATGAAGCCAAAATACCATTTATCGAAATTAGCGAAAACTGGTCAAAGGAAGATGGACCGGATCCAGTCTATTCATTTAAAGGCATAAGCATTATCGGTAAGAACTCTGGTTTAAAAGGGAACTTATTAGGCGACGATTTAAAAGGTGTTCAATGGCTAGAGAATGAAACAGACCGCTCAGATATTACCGTTAAAACGGAAGAGTTTGAAGAGTTATATACAACGACAACCGTTGACGAAGTGCATTCTAAAATTACACCAATTGTTTCCGAAAATAATGTGCAATTTGATTTACAAGTGCAATTGGTTGTTCAAACAAATGAAATTCTTAATGAAAATAAAATGGATTTATTAAAAAATAAGATTAAGCAGCAAGTAAAAAAAGAAATCGAGCAAACCTATAAAGCTTCATTAGAATTTGATGCCGATATTTACCGGTTAGCTGAGGTATTGTATCGAAAAGATTTGAAAACCTGGAAAAAGTACGAACAAGATGGAAATATTCCTCTTGACGAGTCTACTATTCGGAAAGTGGATGTGGAGCTTGTAAAAGTCAAAGGTGAACGTATCATTTCCCATTAAAAAGAGGTTGTGCAACTGTGCACAACCTCTTTCGCATTTTATTTATAAATCGAACGAGCATGTTTCGCGATTAAGCGATAGCCTTGCTGTTCAATATGATTAAACAAATCCGGAGCATAAGGGGATAAAGCTAAGTGATCCAGCTCCACGTCAATCGGTACATCACAATGGATTGTAGCTAATTGATGGGACAAACGTAACATCGCTAAATTTTCGCTGATTTTAATGCGTTGTCCCGGCTTTAATGTCGGCAATGCTTCTAATACGCCATCAATGGAACCGTGATTTTGAATAAGCTGTAATGCTGTTTTCGGACCAATCCCTTTTACACCCGGATAACCATCACTCGTGTCCCCCATAAACGCTTTCACTTCCGCGAATTGTTTTGGTGCAATGCCATATTCCTCTACAAACCGGCTTTCTGTATACACATCGTACTCTGTATAGCCTTTTTTCGTAAATGCAATTTTTGTCGAAGGGTTAAGTAATTGCAGTAAATCTTTATCTCCACTAATGACAGTAATTTGGGCATCGTCTTTCCATTTTTTAATCATTGAGCCGATTAAATCATCTGCCTCAAGACCTTGCGTACCAAAGTTTTGCCACCCGATCATTTCAGATACTCTTTTAGCCATATCAAATTGCGGCAACATTTCCTCCGGCGGTGCAGGTCGATTCGCTTTATAGCCATCGTATAAGTCATTGCGGAATGTAACCGCGCCCATATCCCAGCATACAGCTAAATGTGTCGGCTGCATCAGATTTTGTGCTGTCAATACATGCCGGGCAAAGCCTTGAACACCATTTGATGGCGTCCCGTCATCTAAACGTATAAATTGATTCATTGCAGCTGACGCAAAAAATGAACGAAACAATAGCGCCATCCCATCAACGATTAATAAATGTGGTTTTGTCATAATAAATCTCCTCTTTCTACTAAACACTTATTATAACAAATGCACCGGTAGAATGTAGCTGTCAATACTTACCCATTCGGTTTCAAGTAGTCAATAATATGATTTACGTCCTTGCTGAAAATACGATCCTCTGTCATGGCAGGCGCTAAGTTGCGAATGTCTTTCCACTTATCATAAAGTTTTGGCGACATGTTTGCTACACCCCGGTATTCCACTGCCTGTGCTGCACAAAATGCCTCGATTGCCAATACATTTCTTACATTGGCAATAATCATCCGCGCATGGCGAGATCCTGTCGTTCCCATTGATACATGGTCTTCCTGATTTGCAGAGGATGGAATGGAGTCGACCGAAGCAGGATGTGCCAAAGTTTTGTTTTCCGATACTAAACTTGCGGCACTATACTGCAAAATCATTGCTCCTGATTCAAGCCCTGGATTCGCGCTTAAAAATGCAGGCAGCCCTTCATTTAACTGCGGGTTTACTAATCTTTCAATCCGTCGTTCTGATACATTGGCCAACTCCGCCATACCGATTTTCAGAAAGTCCATCGCAAACGCAATCGGCTGTCCATGGAAGTTTCCTCCTGAAATAACTAAACCGCCGTCATCAAAAATGAGCGGATTGTCTGTTGCCGCATTCATTTCGATTTCGAGCTTTTCTTTGACATAGTTCAATACTTGCCAGCTTGCCCCATGAATTTGCGGGATGCAGCGAAGCGAATACGGATCTTGCACACGCTTTTCGCCTTGATGTGTAATGAGCTTACTGTCCTTTAGCCAATCACGCATACGCTCTGCAACAGCCATTTGTTCCTGCATGCCTCGCGCTTCATGGACAGCTGGATGAAAAGCATCGATAATCCCGTATAAACTTTCCATTGTCATTGCTGCAATCCATTCACTCGCATAAGCCAGTTTCTCCGCTTCCAAGTAATTGACGACCCCTTGTGCAGTCATCGCCTGGGTTCCATTGATTAAAGCAAGACCTTCTTTCGCCTGCAGCTCGATTTTCGGCAGTCCCCGACGTTCGAATACTTCATGTGACGGGCGCATGACACCATTCACATATACATCGCCTTCTCCAATAACCGCCAATACTAAATGAGAAAGTGGCGCTAAATCTCCGGATGCCCCGAGTGAACCTTGCTGTGGAATAACTGGAATGACCTCTTCATTAATCATCCATAACAAACGTTCCAGCACTTCCAGTCGAATACCCGATAGCCCTTTTAATAAAGCATTTAATCTTAGCACCATCATCGCTTTTGCAACATGTTCCGAAAAAGGCTCCCCAAACCCGCATGCATGGGAACGAATTAAATTTACTTGCAGTTTACTTACTTCGTGCTCTGCAATTTTTACATCGCTGAACTTTCCAAATCCCGTGTTAATTCCATATACCGTTTTATCCTGCTGAACAATTCTTTCCACTGCTTCACGGCTTTTAACAACTCGTACCTTCGCTTCTTCCGCTATCTCTATTTTTTCCCCATTATATAAAATGTTTCCCAATTGTTCGATCGATAAATTTTGTCCGTTCAACTGAATCATTTCCCGCACTCCTTTTAAATATTGTTACTCTTAAATTTATTATTGTTTAAATAGCAGTTAATTGCTACTAATATTTCACCCTTAAAATCATAGTTCAGTTGAAAACGCCCGTATTAAAGGCTTTGTACGTTTTATTTCTAAAAAAATGTTCACCTACTAATACATTAACCTTCTAGTGATTTAGTATTTTATTATAGTAAAGTGCTAAAGCGAAGAAGGATAAAAAAGCTTAGAAAGCAGTTGTAATTTAATTGAAAAGGGTAAAAAACTCTTAGTGAGAAATGGGCAATATAATAAAATTGATTGGAATGGAGGGCGACTCCTACGGGAATAGCACGACGCCTGAGACTACAGGCTCAGGCCGTGCCCATGGAAAGCGTCCAGGAATGGAAATCAATTTTTACGCACAGCAAAAAATGCCATTTTCCTTAAGAAGAAAAATGGCATTTTGGATTATTTTAAGCCTCTACTTTGTTCGCTTCATATCTCGGATTGCTTGAATCGATAATCGCACGAGCAAAATCGCACATAAAAACAAGCCTAAATACGCAGCAGTATTTAAATAAATTGCATAGGCATTATGAATAAATTGCGAGATTGCGAGCAATGCCACCGATATAATCCCAAATGTAATCCCAACCATCAGCAGAACAAACCGTGAAAACAGCTGAGTGACAAACATGGAATTCGCTTTATCCGAAAAAATATCATGATGTAAAATGATTTTCCCGCTCTCCACTTTCCTGAACAGCTGATCAAGACGACGCGGTATTTTCCGTATATTCGGTAATAACAATGCAAGTTCTTCTTCAATTAAGTCTTTCGTCTCGCCCGGATGTTTGAACGGTTTCAATAAGCTTGTTTTCAAATAATCATTGGAGAAGTCTTTTACTTCACTGAAAATCCTAAAGCCTGGGCAAATAACAGACAATGTACCTTCCAATGTAACAATCGCCCGTAAAGCCACATTGACGGATGGGTAAAAATGGAGTCCAAATTCACGCACTACAGAAAAGATGGAGTACATTAGTTCATCTGTAGGGATTGTCGACACATAATTAATTTTCAACAGGATTTGGCTAATCGCCTGCTCCATTTCATGCCGATTAATTCGCTCGGCATTTTCCACAAGTTGGGCAATACCATCAACAACAAGTGCTGCATCATTTTGATGAATTCCGACTAGAAAATATTTTAACCCTTCCTGCTGCAATTCAGCTAAACGGCCGACAGCCCCATAATCGAGAATTGCGACACGCCCGGTTGTTTCCTCAATATAAATATTTCCCGGATGTGGATCCGCATGAAAAATTCCAGAAATAAGTGTTTGCTCTAAAAACGAATACAATAATGTTTGTGCAAACTGATGGCGGTCAATGCCCAAATCCGTAAATAATGCATTTCCTACTGTAACCGACTTACCTTTAATATATTCCATCACCACAACATTTGAATTACTGCATTCCCGGTATACTTTCGGCACTTTCACATCGATACTGCCACGCTCGACAATTTTGGCAACCTGTTCCATGTTACGTGCCTCAATAATAAAATCAATTTCTTCCTTTAACGCCATGCTGAAGCCTTTTGCCAAGTCGTAAAAGCCTAAGTTTTCAGCCCACTGCGATTTACTGGAAATCCATCTGGCAAACTCCATTAAAATCGATAAATCATCCTGCATAATATTTTTGACATCAGGCCGTAAAAACTTCACAACGACAGGTTCGTTCGTTTCCTTTAACACCGCTTTATGTACTTGACCGATTGAAGCGGAAGCTAACGGAGTTTTACTTATATAAGAAAAGATTTGGTGCGTACCTGCATTGAAATTTTCTGCAATTATTTGATCAACTTGCTGCTCGGTAAGGGGTTTCACATGTTGCTGAAGCTTTTCAAGTTCCTCAATAAAAATGGGAGACAAAAGCTCTTTACGCGTTGACAGTACTTGTCCAAATTTAATAAATACCCCGCCGCACTGTTCCAGCGTGTCCCGTAATGCTTTTGCCAGCTCACGTTCATCTTCGCGGGCACGGGCATATTTCATCGTTCTTGTTACCCCGTTCGTTACCGCGATTCCTACAACTTCGCGTAACCGCTTTTGACGCTTCCAATACGTTATCAGTGTCTTAAAATAGGAACGTCTGCCGACAGGTGTGCCATTTTCATTCAATTCTATCGAATCAAACAGCTCAAAAAACAGATAAAGCAGCATCGAAATCAGAAGCATACTGCCGAGCCAGATAAGTGTTGTAATGTTGACTACATTCGAAACGATTCCTTGGTCATAATAATCCGATCCTCGTAAATATGTATACCAAAATACAAATGTCGTAAGGGAAACACTAATTAACACGGATAATATTCTTTTCATCAGACTTATTTGTGAGCCGATTAAACGGCCGCTAATGAAGAAAACAAGCACGGATGCAATAAGTAATTGAAGTATAGCTGATATGAAATCCATTCAAATCGCCCCTTTAGGTCAAAGTTAAATGTGTATGCACTTCTACATTCCCTTTTAACGCTTTACTAATCATACAAGTTTCCTCTGCCTTATATGCATAGCGCTCCGCTATACGACGGGCACGTTCATCTTCTTTATTTTGCAGGTCAATGTCGACATAGTGATGGATCGCTTTATAAGTAAAAACACCATTTGTCACATCAACAAGCCCTTCTGATTTCAAATTCAGCTTTGCATCAATTTGGCTTCGTTCAAGCATTGCCGCCAATGTAATTAAGTAACAGGTTGCTGCAGCACCGAGCAGCATTTCATCCGGATTTGTCCCAATACCAGGTCCATCCATTTCGGGTGGAATCGAAATTTGCGTCTGCAATCGTTCGGTTTTTAAGTCACCAACCGAATTTCGTCCCCCTGGCCAGTCAATCGTTAATGTAAAAGTATGTACCGTCATTACTATTCACTCTTTTCAATTTTCTTTAACTATAACATTTTTCCCTTAGGATGTTCAGCTAATGAAAACAGCCGACTAACAGAAAGCTCCTGTTAATCGGCTGATGTTTACCATACGTTTTGTTTATATTTTTTATAGTAGTTAACCTGACGGATGAACATATAGATTTTGCGTTTAAAATGCTTGTCCTGTTTATAGAACAACGGATTCACAATTTTCTTTTCCAGAATCAATCGGCGAATATCCTTTTTCACCGCTTCATCGTGAACGAATTTTTTTAATACAATTTTCGGCACGACTGAAAATAGCACATCCCCTTTTAAATACGAGCATGGTTTCGGAATATCGTAAATTAGATCTTCAACAAAGTTGCGCGCCAAATTATGACCCATTGCATTAATATAATAACTTGAACGGCCTTGTCGAATATTTACTTCAAACACTTTAAACTTCCCGTCACGTTCATCATATTTTAAATCAAAGTTTCCGTAGCCACGATAGCCGACCGCTTCCAAAAAGCCGCGCAGTTTCGTCATAACTTCTTCGTTATAACGGGAAATAAGCGCCGTGTAATTGCCAATCGCCGTTTTCGTATGTTCCTGAAGGACAACTTGTGCAAACGATACGAGCTGTGTTTCGCCTTTTGAATTGACATAGACAACCGAATCCCACATTGCTGTATCGTCACCGGGAATATAATCCTGAATAATGAGCTCTTCCTGGTAGCCGCTGTTTTTAATCATATCGATTACTTGTTGGACTTCTTCTTTGTTTTCTACTTTGAAAACTTTCGCCTGTCCTTCAAATGGATGACGGCTATACTCAATCCCGTTACTTGGTTTAATAATAACCGGATACATCATCTCGGTTTCGAATTGACCATCTGTTTTGCAATCATAAAATACCGTCGTCGGAATATCGATTCCATATTGTTCGCAAAGTTTATAGAAATTGGATTTAATCTGTAAGTCATTCATTAACGTTTCGTCGATATAGTTGAACACGAAGTAATCTCTTAAAATCGCGCTGTTTTCAATAATTAAACGGACGTATAAATCATTTGTGCCGATTAGGATCAGTTTTTCTGCTTCTTTTTCATATTTTTTCGCTACGCTAATTAAAATTTTGGCAAACTGGTCTGGTTCACCAAGTTTTTTGTCATACTCAATTGCACGTGGAATATTGCTTAAGTTCGTAAAAGGTAAAACACCTTTCCCTACTAGAATCGGACGGATCTTATATTCTTCATGGAAAGATATCGCCATGTTGTATGCATTAATATCAGTACCGACAATAATCGGTAAAAATGGTTGTCGAGTCATTACTATACTTCCTCTCAATCTGTTCAACGGTATTCTTATTTGATTTATCACTTATTTATCATACAATACTCTATCGATTTATGCTGTATTTTGTAAATGGTTTTTATTATTTCCCGAATATTTTAATGAAACTTCTCCTCGTTTAAAACGTACGTATTAAGTAAGAGGTGATCGGGATGAATGCTCAATTACAATTATTCTTCACAAACATTGATAAAATCGTTTTATATTTTGGGGCAGATGCAAAATATTTTTATATTGACCTTGCACTAAAACTGACTGTCCGCAATATTGTATTTAACTATGAGGATTATGAAAGCGTGCGTCAACAAATTAAAAACAATACAAAATGGTACAACTTTGCTCGCGTTAATACTCAAATTATTAATACATATTATGTTCATTATGCAAAGGAACCTGAAAAAATCGGTGAGGTTATAAATCTCCATAAATTATTGACGAAGCAGTTTAGCCGTCATGAAGACAGCTATATAGCGGCTGCCTATTTAAAATCGGAAGAACATATCGAGCGAATCGGTCTGTTAATTACAGATTTAATGAACAAACAAAGCGTAAAATATGCGCCATTAAAACTTTCCACGAGTACGATGCTTGCCGGGCGGGTGGAAGATACTAAAGTATTGGCAAATAGTGTGGAAAAGTATTATCAGGCGCTTGTGTCTATCGGATATGAACGAACAAAGGACACGACAAATACAGCTGTCATTTTAACAATCGGAACAGGGGATTTTCATAATGAAACCTTTGCCCGATTAAAAGAGCTGACGACTTTTATTAGAAAAACAGAAAAAAAACTTACACCGTACCATTACAATACGATTGCCCTGCTCTCGCTTGCGAAGTTCGAAGTGCACCAATTCCCGGCACTACATGATATGCATGAAGAAATTTGCCGCTTTTTAAAGGTGGATCGAAGCCAGTTTAACTCATTGCTAGTAGCCACTCAAATTTACACATCGACTGAATCTATCGGTGACTTACCCTCATATGATGTAGATTTCTCCACAATTATTTTCTCTGCTGCAGAGCATTCAAATTCTGGTCGTTATGAAGGCGACCTTCCTGCTGGCGGTGCTGACTGAAAGAAAAACAAAAAAACTGTGCTGAACCGGAAGAGACTCCATTCAGCACAGTTTTATTAATTTTGTTTACGTTCTTTCGCATATTCAGCAGCTGCCGTAAATACGATATCCGTCGAAGAATTCAATGCTGTTTCACAAGAATCCTGGATTACACCGATGATAAAACCAATTGCCACGACTTGCATCGCAATATCATCTGAAATCCCAAATAGGCTACATGCTAACGGAATCAGTAATAGCGACCCGCCTGCAACACCGGAAGCACCAGCAGCCGATACTGCAGCCATTACCATTAAGATGACCGCAGTCAGGAAATCAACTTCGATACCTAATGTATGAGCAGTTGCCATCGTCAGTACGGAAATTGTAATCGCAGCCCCGCCCATATTAATTGTTGCACCTAAAGGTATCGATACAGCATATGTATCTTTATCTAATTTCAGCTTCTCTGCCAATGCCATATTGACTGGAATATTGGCCGCTGAACTACGTGTGAAAAAGGCTGTAATTCCGCTCTCTTTTATAGATGTAAAAATAAGCGGATACGGATTTCTGCGTGCTACTGCATATACAATAAGTGGATTCACAACGAGCGCTACAAAGAACATTGTTCCTACTAAGATCAGAATTAGACGAGCATATTCCCCTAATGCTGAAAGGCCTGTCGTTGAAATCGCTTCAAATACTATTCCTAAAATACCGAATGGCGCTAAGTTAATAATCCATTGCACAACTTTTGTAATCGCATCTGAAAAATTCGCAATAACACCTTTAGTTGAATCGTTCGAAGCTTTTAAAGCAATCCCTAAAACAACTGCCCAAGCTAAAATGCCGAGATAATTTGCGTTCATAATTGCACTTACCGGGTTTGTCACGATATTGAATAATAATGTTTCAAACACTTCAAGTATCCCGCTAGGCGGAGCCACATCCTGTGCTTCTGTTTTTAATGTTAATACTGTCGGGAAAATAAAGCTTGCAATGACGGCAACAAATCCTGCCGCGAATGTCGCAACCCCGTATAAAGCTAGAATCATCTTCATATTTGTTGCTTTGCCGCCAGCATGTGAAGCAATCGCATTAATAACAAGCACGAACACCAAAATCGGTGCAACTGCTTTTAAGGCTGAAACGAATAGAGTCCCTAGAATGGTAATACCACTCACCGCTTCCGGTATCGTCAGTGCTAAAATAACACCAATAATTATACCAATAATAATACGGTTTACTAAGTTAATGCTGTTCCATTTTTCGAACAATCTTTTCATAATTTCCCCCGCTATTCTAAGATGTTACATTGCTTCTGGATGTTTGAGAACGATTAAGTGAATGGATCTGATCAATGCACTACAAAATTCTCCGGCTGAAGCTACTTTTCTATATAACACTTCAAAATTTAATAATTTACTATAGACCAATAATACAATGTGCGACTAAATAACACAACTGTATTTTTCCACAGTACAATGTTAAGAAGCAACTTTAAACGGCTCCCGAATTTTTTCGGATTATTTTATAAAATATTGAAGCTAAAACTTGCTGGAATAACATCCCGAAAACGACCGGCATCGCTACTTTTGACGGAAAATATGTTGTTGCGATAACGACCCCTACCGCAATATTCCGCATTCCTCCATTAAAGACAAATGTCGCCTGATCAGACTCTGATTTCCAAAACAGACGACCAAGTACAAGGGAGAATACATAGCCAGAAACTGCCAAAAACAGGACAACAGCAATAACTTTCGCAAGCTCCAAGTCAATCGTTTTTACATAAGGCGCAATTGCACTACTATTAATCATAATAATTCCGAATAAACAGAGCTTCGAAACTAAAGACAAAGGTTTTCCATATTGTTCGAATAACTTCCCTTTCGTCCATTCGTTTACAAGGATACCCAATATAGACGGTAAAACAATCATCCAAATAAGATCAAAAATAAGTGCTGATGTATTTAACGATATCGATTCCCCGACAACTAAATGCAAAATTAATGGCATAAGGATCGGAGCAAGCAGAGTATCAATCAATATAATGGCGAGAGATAAAGGCAAGTTTCCTTTACTGATCGTCACCCAAATGACGCTCGTAACTCCTGTTGGCACGGCAACGGATATTAGAAATCCAATCGTTAATAAGCGGTCATCGAATATGAGTTCTGCCAGAAAGAACGCCCATAAAGGCATGAGAATATGTAGAAAAGCGATGACAAATAAAATCGTTTTAGGGTATTGTTTAAACACTTTTATATCGCGAAATTTTAGATTCAAGCTGCTGATGAAAGTCATCACGGCAAATAATACCGGGACTAGAAAAAGAAAATGTGTTCCGATTTTTTCGAGCAGCACACCGATGACTAAACTGAGCGGTGTTAATACCGGCATCCACTTTTGAATAAATTGATTGAGCAATTGAACCATGCATTATGCCTCTTTTCTTGAATTTATACTCCTTACCGAATTGTATCATAAGCGGATTCCGTCCGGACCAGAATGAAATTCAACCTTCAATTTAGTAAAGCAACCGTTTAAATAGATAAATCTGCAAACATTATGGTATTTTTATGATAGGTATTTAAGGAGGTTATTGCATTGTCATTATCTAAAAAGGGCTATCTTGTCTTGTTTGTCGGGATACTTTTATTAATCAGTTCTATCTTTTTCACAACTAACTGGAGCATTACTTCATGGCTTGTATTATTTATCGTCAGTCTTCTATTTTGTACAGTAGGAATCATTATGTTAATTGTACATTTAGTTAAACAAATAAAGTTGGAAAAGCAGAATAAGTAAAACAAATGAAAAATGAGCAACCGTATTGTTGGTTGCTCATTTTTATTTTTCTTCCTTTACGGATAGGATGTTAACGGCTTCTTCAAATTGAATACGTACTGTTTTTCTCGCACGTACGGATGATTTTGCTTTCACTTGAACTTGCTTTTTTTCGCCATTATGCTCAATTTCCACTAAAAAGCATTTTGCACCACATTGCATTTTCAACAGCTCCTTACTTTAATTATAGTGACATTTGCCCTTATAATCTATTAGCTCAAATTTCGATAATACTAAAAAAAGCCGCAAATAATTGACAATATGTCCATCATTTACGACCTTTTCTTATCCCGCATTAACGGACCGTGGGGGATGAAAAATCCCCCCACGGATTGGAGTTTCACTTTATGTTGAGGGAACGATAATTTCCCCATCGTCTTCATCTTCAATTTCTCCAACGATTTCTGACAATATATCTTCCATCGTTACAAGACCGATTGTGACACCTTTTTCATCTGTAACAATCGCCATATGGTTGCGCGATTGCTGCATTTTTAAAAACACGTCTTTTATCGCTACTGTTTCCTTATAACGGGGAATCTCACGAATATACGTACTGAAATTATTCTTCCGTCCCGCAGCTATATCTGTCAGCATTTCCTTCGAGTTAATGAAACCGGTAAAGGCTGCTGTATTTTTACTGCGATCAATGACCGGATAACGCGTAAATTCGTACTCGTCAATAACAGCAAGAATTTGCTCTAATGTATACGTTTTTTCGATTGTAATTATTTCATTGCGCGGAATCATTACTTCCCGTAATTTCCGTGTATCAAAAGCAAAGATATTTTCTAGATAGGCAAGCTCTGTCTGGTTGATTTCTCCACCTTCATAACTTTGCGTTACAATCATTTTAAGCTCTTCTTCCGAGTAAACTGTATCGTGACCAGCCGGTTTGACACCAAAGATTTTGAGCAGCCCACGAGCAGAACCGTTTAATATCGAGATAATCGGTCCTGTAATTTTACCGAACCAATAAAGTGGCGGTGCCAATAATAGTGTCATTTTTTCTGCATATTGGATAGCCAATGTCTTTGGCATTAATTCGCCAAGTACTACGTGTAAAAAAGTAACAACCGATAATGCAATAACATAAGAAAGGGCTGTTGCAACCGCCGCTGGAATGCTGAAGTAGTCAAAAACAGGCTCAAGCATTTTCTCTACGGTCGGTTCCCCGAGTGCACCAAGAATTAACGCTGTAATCGTAATTCCAAGCTGACAGGCTGACAAATAATAATCCAAATCCTGTGTTACCTTTTTTGCCGTGACGGCTTTTTTATTGCCCTCTGCGATCAGCTGATCGATTCGTGACATACGCACTTTTAAAATTGAGAATTCTGCTCCAACGAAAAAGGCTGTTAACAAAATAAATACTGCAATTAAAATTAAATTTATCATTATAATACTGTCCAATTAATTCCCCCGAAATATGAGGGATTCACCTCCAAGACATATAAAGTATCGATCATTTACTGCTGAAGTTTATATTGTCTTAATACAACTTCTTTAATTTGATAATTGTCCATATCCGAAATGACCCAAATATGGTCGTCGAATTTAATTTCATCACCGATTTGAAGCTCTTCACCGTTTTTTATTGAATCGATGTTCGTATGCTGAATCCAGCCGCCAATTGTATCTATCTCTTCACTGTCCTCAAACTCAAAACCGAAGCGATCTTCCAGTTCATCGAGCAGTACACGACCATTAATCGTATATTCGTTTTCTCCTGACTTACGGATATCATCTACTTCATCCTCGTCAAATTCATCCCGAATCTCTCCAACCAGCTCTTCCAAAACGTCTTCCATCGTTAATACTCCGGCTGTACCGCCATATTCATCGATAATGACCGTCATATGCACTTTCGCCTTTTGCATTTTTAATAGTGCATCCTGGATACTAGTCACACCTAAAACAAATGGTACTTTCGTTAAAAACTGCTCGAGCTGTACTGTTCGATTTGAAACGATATAGCTAAGAAGCTTGTTTGCATTAATCACACCAATAATGCGGTCTTTATCATTATTTTCAACAATCGGATAACGTGTATAGTTATGTTCATCTAAAATTTGGATAATCTCTTCGGCGCTCATATCTTTGTCGATTGTAACTAAGTCTGTTCGAGGCACCATAATATCTTTTGCAACACGCTCATCAAAAGCAAATACATTTTCTAAATATTTCAGTTCTTGTTGATCAATTTGTCCGCCCTGGAAACTCTGTGCCATAATAATTTTCAGTTCTTCTTCAGAATAGGCCTGCTCTTCACTTGCTGATTTAACACCAACTGCACGTAATAATAACCGAGATGTTCCATTTAATGCCTGAATAAACGGATACATAATTTTACCGAACCAATAAAGTGGTCCTGCAAGCATTAAAGTTACTTTCTCGGAAAACTGAATCGCTAACGTTTTTGGCGCCATTTCGCCAATTACTACGTGCAAATAACTTACAATAGCTAGTGCAATTACATAAGAAGCAGCCGAAGCTACAACATCCGAAACATTTAACCAGTCAAATACAGGATATAGCAGTTCTTTTACATACGGCTTCGTAAACGCTCCTAAACCGATTGCTGTAATGGTAATACCAAGCTGACAGGCAGATAAATAATAATCTAGGTCTCCTGCTACTTTTTTTGCAATGACTGCTTTCTTATTGCCTTCCAAAATCAATTGGTCAATACGGGATTTACGAATTTTAACAACAGCAAATTCAGCTGCAACGAAAAATCCAGTTAAACCTAAAAAAATAATTAATAAAATGATGTTTAATATGGTGTTTACGTCCAATTACTTCCCTCAGCGTGAGGGATTCACCTCCAAAAATAATTTAATAGTAATTCGGTCTTTCTGATATGTACCCAACTATCCTATTGAACATGCTAACTATAATGGTGAAGTTACTAATTCTTATAGAAGAAATATTGCCCTCGAAACCATCACGTTATAGTTTATAAAAATTATATAGTTTTTTTTATCAAATCACAATAAATTGTGCCCAATAAATATAGAACTATAAAAAAAAGCTTTCAACTTTGAATAATCAAAGCTGAAAACTTTTAATAAATTTATTCTACATCCATTGAAGATTTTAAAATTTCGCCGTTATATAATTGAACTTTTTCATATTCGTCTTTCTCCACTTGGAGAACGAATGTATGAGGGACGCCTTCATCTTCACATTTTTGTCCCACATTGTCGATTAATTGAACTGCCAAGTAATTACCGTGTTTGTAAACATTATCGACTGAAGTACCACAGCTACCCGAGTAAGTAACTATAAATACGGCCATATATTTATCCATATCAAGCGTGAAATTGTCTACATCAAAGCGAGCTTGCAAGGATTCAAACTGTCCTTGCGTATTTGCATAAGCAATATGCGGTACGAGCGTCTCGTAAATCGGTGCAATTTTTTCATCATACTTAATAATTTCAAATGGTACTGCCTGTTTTTCGGTAAATTTAACTTCTGTATTTTCTCCATTACTACAACCTGCCAACAACAATAAGATTATAGCGAATAAATATTTTTTCATCATAAATTCCCTTCTCTTTTACATCTTCATAGTGAATTTTAGTTCACTTTCAAACAATTTTCAAATCTTCTACCTTACTTTAAATGATTGTCCATTCGTTAACACTTTCCCTTAGTCCAATATGTAATAAAACATATTAAACTAAATTTCTGGGCGAAAATTATGATCACTACGGTATTTTGACTCGTATTAGGCGAATTCCTATTGGCGTTTATCCACATTTACATACATTACAAAGAATACTTAAGAAAGAAGGTATGCTTGTTGTATCAAAATCCGTTTGAACGCTTTGATGAGAGCCCTGCAGGACAACCATTTCAACAACAGTTTTTCCCAGCCCCACCCGGCCAAGGCCCGGGAGGTTTCCCAGGAGGACCAGGTGGGTTCCCTGGTGGCCCAGGATTCCCTGGTGGAGCACCGGGATTCCCTGGTGGAGCACCGGGATTCCCAGGTGGTGGTCCAGGCGGCTTCCCTGGCAGTCCTGGTGGAGATCCTGGTGGTAATACCCCAATGCCAATGGGTCCGCCCCCTACTTTTACTCCCCAAATGCAACAACTATCCGCTGGCCAGTCACAGCAAGGTTCCAGTGGTATAAGACGTTGTATTTACCGTAATACGTTCATTTGGCAACGAAACGGAAATAGTTTCTGGTTTTTCCCGACTTTTGTTACGAGCAATATCATTTTAGGCTTTAGATGGGGACGTTTCGGTTGGGTATACAGTTCAGTAAACCGTAACTCAATCCTGACTTTCCAATGTTTCTAGGCTAAAGGTAAATACAAAAGCTCTTATGCGGTAGTATTCATACTACGTCATAAGAGCTTTTACTTATTGTTGGGCTGCTTCTTTTGCAGTTTGACTTTCATGTAATTTTCTCATTGCAAAGCGTGCAATTGGCTGTGCGACTAATAGTTCAATCCAAAAAGCGATCGCAAAATTTCGTGGCCAAATATGGAAAAAGTTTTTGAGAGGCTCTAAACCAAATGTTTTGGTGCCTACCCATGTTCCGATAATCGTTAAACAAATCGATAAAACCGTCACGTTTAAGAGCGTATTTAATAGGACACGCGCATTGAAACCATCTGTTTGACCAACAAATTTAGGCATAATTTTACCTACTAGAGGACCCGCTACTAAACGTACAAGCAATACGACGATAATCCACATAATCGGTAAAATTTTTAACGTACTAAAATAGACTTCCTTAGTAAAACCTCGCTCAAATCCCATAATGAGTGGGGCAATCGTATTGACTGAAATTAACGAAATAATAAGTAAAAACAAGATCCCCTCTTTTGCATTTTGCGGTAACCGATTTTCTTTGTACATCCTTGTCATCTCCATTTTTTTTATTTTGCACAGCATTTTTATGCCAGACAATCCCTTTATTTCACGAGTTCTTGAATACCCATTCTATAAAGTTAAAATTTAGATGCAGAGGTTTGTGTAGAAAGATCTGACACTATGCATAAGAGTAAAAATCTTTACCCCATTTCTGCTCACGGTTAAATATTATACCAAAAATCAATTAAAATGTTTACTAGGTTGCTAAATTTTTTATTCTTTTTACAACAGAAAAAGCAATGACAACGATATATGCCATTGCTTCGCTAACCGATTAAATAAATTAAGACGTTACAGCTTCAGTTCCTGTGGTTCGCCATCATTCATTAATTTGATTGTGATTGGATCGAATTGAAGTGTCACCATATCCCCGTCTTCTGAAGTAAAAACGTCTTTAAAGAAGTTTGTAATTTTCAGCTTTAAAGTATCATCTTTTACTTCGCTTAGTTTTGCTGTAATTTCTAAATATGGGGCATCAAGATCTTCCTTTGTATAGCCCAGTAAAATATGAGTGTAGGGATTTTCATTTAAATCGTACACTTTTTGGGAATCCTCTGTTGTTGTCGCATATAGTGTGAAGTCTTCATTAGTAAATGTCATGTAACGAACATAAGGGTGACGTCCGTTTAATGTAGCCATTGTCCCAATTTTATGGTCTTTAATAATTGAAAGTACTTTTTCCTTTAATGTTTCCATTACGATGCCTCCCTTAGTATAGTTGAATTTCTTCCTGGTTTTTTCCGTTTTTATTCATAATTCTCATTCTTGTCGGCGTAACTTGAATGAGCACAAAGTTTCCGTCCGCATGCTCTGAATATTTTTCAAGCAGCTGCTGCTTCACAACATCATTTAATGTTGTCGCTGCATTGCCTTCGATTTCTAAAAATGTTTCAAGTATGCCATCGCTTTCATAGCCTAATAAAATATGGGTACCGCCATATTCCTTAATTTCACGGACGACATCGGAATCTTCCTTTGCCACGGTATACAGTTTTGATTCAACATAGTGAAATGTCATGTAGCGCGAATTAGGCACACCGTTATTATTTGTGGCCATAACGCCAATACTGTTTTCATTTAAAATTTGTAATGCAATTTCTTTATTACTCATATTTTCACTCCTCCGGTAAAATAAGTTCCATTATTCGTGAGATGCGAAGCACGTCCAACTTGATAGAAGCCATTTTGTAAAATTGCTGATGTGCTGATGCTTTTATAATTCCCCTAATAAATTTAAATAAAACAACTTTCTTCATATTCAACGCAGCTTATAGTCCTCTCGCATTTCCTCGTTTTAAAAATGACCACGTAAAAAACTCATTTATATTAATTACTAATCTGTAAAAAATTATAAGATATAGGGATATTTGTTTGAATATTAAAAAATTTGTAGATAAAATGAAATTGGAATAGATATCCTTTATTCTGCATAATAAAGAAAAACTATATGTAAGGAGGACATTGGATGAAAAGATTTACTTGGCTTTCTCTTATTCTCACAACTCTTTTATTAGTTTTGGCTGCGTGTAGCGACGCCGAAGAGACGACAAATGAGTCAACGCAAGGCGATAGCGGCACGACAGAAGGTACAACAGAAGAAAATGCTTCCGGCAAGCTCGTCATTTACACAGGGCGTGATGAGAACATGGTACAGGGTGTTATTGAAAAATTTAATCAGCGTTACCCGAATATCGAAGTTGAATATATGACAATGGGTGCTCAGCAAATTTTAGAGCGTGTGCGAGGTGAAAAAGCCAATCCACAAGGGGATTTTTGGTGGGGTGGTACACAATCGGCGATGATGGTTGCCGCAAATGAAGATTTACTTTTACAATGGGATCCTTCATTTATCGATGCTATAGACCCTCTTCATAAAGATGAACAAAATCGATGGATCGGTGAAATGCTGTTACCTGAAGTCATTATGATTAATAGTGATGTCATGTCACCAGAAGAAGGACCACAGGATTGGGACGATTTACTTGATCCGAAGTGGAAAGATGAGATATTAATTCGCGGTGTCCTTGCTTCAGGAACGATGCGTACAATTTATTCTTCTATGATTTTCCGTCAAGGTGCTGATGATCCGTCAAAAGGCTATGAATGGTTGAAGCAACTGGATGCGAATACGAAAGAATATACGCAGGATCCTAATGCATTGTATTTAAAACTGGCACGTCAAGAAGGTTCGATCTCTTTATGGAACTTGCAGGATATTTTACTGAAAAAACATACAACGGATTACACGTTTGACTTTATTTATCCGGAAAGTGGTGCACCGATATTAGTCGATGCAGTCGGTATTGTAAACAATGCGAAAAACGAAGAAAATGCGAAATTATTTATGGAATTCCTGTTCGATCAAGAGACAATGATTGAGCTTTCAAAAGAGTATTACCAAATTCCAACACGTACTGATATTGCAGCGGATGCTATGCCGGACTGGTATAAAGAGCTGGATTTGAAATCTTTGGATATCGATTGGCAAGTTATGGCCGATAAAGAAGCGGAATGGATGGAATATTGGGATACAAACATTAAAGGTAAAGGTAAATAGTATTTATAGACTGACCTCTGAATTAAGAGGTCTTTCTTTTCATAATTTGTCGGTGTGAAGGGAGTTGGATTGGATGAAAGCTGTTCATATTAACGACGTTTCAAAAAAATTCGGTGATGTCGTAAGTGTCAAAGATTTAGAGCTGGATATAAAATCGGGTGAGTTTTTTACATTTTTAGGTCCTAGTGGCTGTGGCAAAACAACTACATTACGGATGATTGCAGGATTTTACTACCCTTCTAAAGGAAAGATTTACTTTGACAATCAGGATGTCACAACATTGCAGCCTAATAAACGTAATATCGGAATGGTGTTTCAAAACTATGCACTCTTCCCGCATATGACCGTCAATGAAAATATCGCATTCGGTCTGGAAATCCGGAAATATGATAAAAAAACAATTAAAGAAAAGGTTGACCGGATACGCGAGCTCGTTCATTTAGGACCATATGGCACACGTAAAATCAATGAATTATCAGGTGGACAACAGCAGCGTGTTGCTTTGGCAAGAGCACTTGTTATTGAACCTGATATCTTGCTGCTGGATGAGCCATTATCCAATTTGGATGCAAAGCTGCGTGAAGAAACACGCATTGAAATTAAACGAATTCAGTCAGAGCTGGGTGTGACGACAATCTACGTTACCCATGACCAGACTGAAGCAATGGCAATGTCGGATCGGATTATGGTAATGGAGCATGGTGTCGTTAAACAAATCGGTACACCACAGGAAATTTACCACCGCCCAAACAACCGCTTCGTCGCTACTTTTATCGGAGAAACAAACTTGCTTACAATGAAAGTTCAATCGATTGAGGACAATATTATTACTGTTACTAATGACAATGGATTGGTATTACAGGGGTTGACGGAAAACTTAGCACCTGGACTTCAAGTATCGAACGGAGATGAAATTTTTATATCAATCCGTCCTGAAGCATTTGAAAGTGGACCTGGTGAAAACACCGTTACAGGTATCGTTGAGCTGATTGAATTTACTGGAGTCAGCGTAAATTACTTTATTAAATGGAATGATACAACATTAAAAGCAATGATAATCAGTCGAGGTACTGCAATACTGCAAGCTGGCGATATGATTGAATTACATATCCCTAAACAAAATATATATTTTCTAGGAGAATAAGAGAGGAGGCACACAATGAGCAAAAAACCCGTTGACACATACGAAGCGAGTTGGTGGTCTCGTCTTACACAATCACGCTATTTTGTCTATATTCTCATCTCCCCGCTATTTTTAATTTTATTTGCCTATGTCATTTATCCATTTTACTCAACATTTATTCAAAGTTTTGCAGGCGACAATCGGCTAGCAAACTATCAGAAGTTTTTCAGTTTAGAAAGTACAGCCAATTTAGAGGCACTTTGGAACAGCTTTTATATATCGATTATTAGTGTTATATGCTGTGCCGTTGTCGGGGTAATGATGGCCTTTTTACTGGAGCGCTATGATTTCCCGGGACGCAGACTGCTCTCCATTTTAGTACTTGTCCCGATGGCATTGCCCCCGTTAGTCGGTGTGTTATCCTTTACATTTTTATATGGCGAAAGCGGCATTTTCCCGCGCTTATTTCAGCAGATGTTTCAATTGGAAGATGTACCGTTTGCATTGAAAGGGATTTGGGGTGTTATTGTTGTTCATACGTTTACGATGTATACGTATTTTTATTTAACTGCTTCTGCCGCAATTAAAGGGCTTGATCCTTCTCTGGAAGAAGCCGCAACAAGCCTGGGCGCAAGCCGGATCCGTGTTTGGCGGAAGATTATTTTGCCGATGCTTACCCCTTCTTTAATCGCATCTTCCCTGCTCGTTTTCATGGTGTCGATGGCATCCTATACCGCGCCGCTCATGTTCGGGGTTGAACGTACGATGACAATGCAAATTTACTTATCACGGACAAACGGCAATCTGGATATGGCGGCAACACAGTCAACCATTTTATCGTTCGTATCTATCACCTTTTTACTTATTATGCGTTGGTACCAAAACCGACGTAATTATCAAAATTTAAGTAAAGGCATAAGTGTTCACCGCTCTGAAGTGAGCTCGAAGCCTTTAAAATATTTAGCGGTCACACTGTCATTCATCGGTACATTAATTTTAATCCTGCCGATTTTGGTGCTGATTTTAATTTCGTTTTCTAAAGATGGTGCTTGGACAATTCAAATTTTACCAACGGAATATACACTCGACCATTACAAAGCGCTCTTTACTGATGAGCGGACATGGCGTCCAATTTGGAACTCGCTGCAGATGGGCTTCATCGCAACAGTCGGCAATATTATATTCGGTGTTGCTGCAGCATATGCCATGGTCAGACTTAGTTTCAAGGGGAAAACAGCGCTCGATATTTTAATTACGATTCCTTGGGCATTGCCAGGTACAGTTGTAGCCGTCAACTTAATCGCAGCCTTCTCTACAGAAAGTGTATTTACATTCAACCAAGTATTGATCGGTTCATTCTGGATTTTACCGCTTGCGTATTTTATCCGGCATTTGCCGCTTGTCTTCAGGTCAACATCCGCTTCCCTCATGCAGCTGGACCAGTCTGTAGAAGAAGCTTCCCGGAGTTTAGGGGCATCGTGGTGGTACACATTCAGAAGAATTGTTATCCCGCTTACTTTATCAGGCGTTCTTGCCGGGACATTGTTGGCTTTTGTCCAAAGTATAGGGGAATTCGTCGCATCGATTTTAATTTATAATACGTCAACGATTCCATTGTCGGTTGCAATTTTCCAAAAGTTGTATGCCTTCAAGTTTGGTACGGCATGTGCGTATGGTGTGCTGCAGATTATTTTAATCCTGATTGTACTAATTATCTCAGAACGATTATCGAAAGGCTCTGCAGGAAGCGCAATATAGCAAAAAAAAGTAAAAGCATAAAAACTGCTTTTACTTTTTTCTTTATAACTATAGCTCTTTAAACATCCAAACTTCATCATAATAGTTTCCGTCAACTTTCAATGCACGTCGTTCCAGTGCATATTGCTTAAACCCTAAAGATTCATAAAGTCCAATTGCCCGTTCATTCGTTGATTCCACTGTTAGATGCAGCTGTTCAAGACCCTCGTTTTCTCTTAATAGACGCAGCAACTCCTCTATCATGGCACGCGCTACGCCATTCTCTCTTGCTTCTGGCATAACATACATTCCCACAAGAAGGCCTTTATGATTTAATTTTGCGCTTGTTTCCCGTTTAAACGTTGCAATTCCCAACAGTTGGTTCCCTTCAAATGCCCCTAGTGTAAATTTATCTGCTTGGGGGCGAAGACGTTGTTCAATTTCCGGAACCGTATAATTATTCTCATGTTCATAAGACGTGCTAAAAAATGTGGGGTAATTTAAAAGTCCATGCAATCTGACTTTATGATATTGTTCCGCATCTTTATAACCTAATATTCTAATATTCATCTTTTCACCTCTTAAATTTACGTCCCTTATTATATACCCCGTTTCTTAATCTTTTACACTATTTCTCTAGTATCGCTAATTCTATTTCGCTACGTAATAGGGCTGGCGCATCGGCATAAACCCCAATATATTTTGCCTTTTTTTCAAATCCGCCAACTAATTGAATTGATTGCAATTGCTTCATTTCAATTACAAAAGCGGGCTGTTCATCTGTATTACCTAATACTTTAAAATGATAGACATTTTTATCTTCTTCTATCGACTTATGAAGGTGTGCAATATTAGTCACATCAATTTTTGTTTGTCTCAATAAGCCATTGGATAGATATAGATTTCCGTTTTCAATACGAACTGGATTTAGCGTTAATGCACGAAAATCTGCAAGTAAGAATACGAGTCCATAAAGTGATAGAACTGTATGGCCCCAAGCTAAAATTGGTAGCCGATCATGAAAGAACCAATGAAATGCGATTCCTTCAAACAATGCCGCATGAAAAATCATTACTAAAAAAGGTACATACATCGTATTTTTGTAAACGGAAAATCCGGTAGGCTGTTTTTTCTTCCAACTGCCAAACGCATAATAAAAAACTAGCATTTCTGAGCAAAGTACCCTAATGAGAATGTTATCTTTCACTTTCTCTGCTACGATTCGAGGAAACGCAAAAATAAGTTGCTCCTGCTCTAATTTAACCGCTCGAATGATGCTCGGTAAATATTTGATAAAAATAAATAAAATGAATAATTCTATAAGAACCAACCCTGCTTCTACAGCGATTGCAGAAAGTGTTAAATAACGGAAAGGTTCCATCAATCCATTAGGGATTACCAGACGAGCAAATAAAATACCGGTAGCAATAAAGACAATGAAATTTTGGACTGTCCATTTGCCTTTTTGCAGCAAAAGAAGCGCCGGTGCTACAACTGCACAGTCAATTAGCGAACCGATCACCATTCCACGCGCTTGCTCATCTGAAAGTGTGGAGACAAACGATAACTGATAAACAATCATATTCCCCAGTAAAATGATACAAGCTATCAGGAGCCATTTATAATCAAATACTCTTTGGAAAACCATAGCGATCTCCTTCCTTAGATCATTGCATAAATTCCCATAAATCTGGTATTTCCATTATAATCTAATGTTACCCTTCCATCATTAAAAAACGCAGAAGTTCACATAAACTTCTACGTTTGGATTTATTGTATTTAATCGTTATTGTATTAGCCATTCACAAGGATATCCTTCATCAGTTCCCGGTTGCGCTTTTCGAACACTTCGTTATGCGAAGAAACTTTTGCATACTGATCTGCTGTCGGTTCAAGGCTTACCTTGATTGCATTAATTGCATTGACGGCATCCTGGAATGTACCTGTAATTAAATATACTTTGTTGTCGTACTTGGAAATATCACCTACTGCATAAATACCGTCAACAGATGTCAATCCCTTTCCGTCGGTTAAATAATAATAGTCATAATCCGAATCTTTTTCCGGAGCTAGTGCCTCATCAAAAGAAAACGAAGAATCCCGGTCATAGCCATGGTTCACTAATACGTCATCTACAACTATCTTTGATGTTTCCTTTGTTACGACATTTTCCAAAATAACTTCTTCTATTTTAGTCTTTGTGTCATTAGCCACAAGTGTTTTAATTTGCGTATTTGTAATGATGGGAACACCATTATCCTGCAAATGTCGGATTTGTGCTTCATGTGCAGATAGCTTTTCGCCACGGTAGATGACTGTAATCTGCTTGGCGATGCCGATCAGATCCTTCGCCCAGTCAATTGCCGAATTACCGCCGCCTGAAATTAACAGTGACTTGTCCTTAAAGCTTTGAATGCCTCGAATTGTATAATGCAAATTCGATACTTCATACTTTTCAGCACCTTCAATATGCAATTTAATCGGACTAATAATACCGCCACCTACTGCAACTACGACCTTTTTCGAATAGTGTTTTTCGCCTGAACTTGTCTCAATCACAAATAAATTATCTTTTTTTGTAATGAAATCAACTTTCGTATTTAGACATACGGTCGGCTTAAATGTCAGTCCTTGTTTAACCAGATTTTCAATGACTTGCTGCGCAGGAGTTGCAGGCATGCCGCCAATATCCCAAATGATTTTTTCAGGATAAACATGCAGCTTACCGCCAAGCGTAGGCTGAAATTCAATGATTTTTGTTTTTAAATCTCTCAACCCTGCATAGAACGCACTGTATAATCCACTTGGACCACCGCCAATTATCGTTACATCATAAATATCGTTCATTCGAAACACTCCATTCTTTTCATTATCGGTCAATTACACTTTTCGCGAAATTGCAGCCGGATTCCATTGACTAAGTTGCAGCTAAACGAGCATTCCGGATTTCGAATGGTGTCTTCCGATTGGTACAACAGAAGGCGAATCCGAAACAGGATCTTGTGTGACCACACAGTTTAGATTAAATATATCTTTGATTAATTCACTCGTAATCACGTGTTCTGGTGTTCCCTCCGAAACAAGTCGACCTTTATGTAAAGCAAAAATATAGTCGGCATAGCGGGCGGATAAATTAATATCATGGAGTACCATTACAATTGTCGTACCATGCTTACGGTTTAAATCCGTCAGCAAGTCCAAAATCTCCACTTGGTACGTAATATCCAAGTAGGTTGTCGGTTCATCTAGAAACAAAATATCGGTTTGCTGTGCAAGTGCCATGGCAATCCATACACGTTGTCTTTGCCCTCCTGACAGCTCATCGATATGACTGTCTGCAAGTTCGGTAATATTCATCATTTCCATTGCTTCCGCAACTGCATCATAATCCTCTGTTGACCAGCCCTTTAACAAGCTCTGATGAGGAAATCGGCCCCGGCCAACTAAATCGGCTACCGTGATGCCTTCCGGTACAATCGGTGATTGCGGAAGAAGTCCTAAAACACGTGCAAGCTGCTTTGGCGGGATTTTGTTAATCGATTTATCATCCAACATTACTTGGCCGGAGATTGGCTTGATTAATCGTGCCATCGTTTTTAAAAGTGTCGATTTTCCACAGCCATTCGAACCGATAATAATGCTGATTTTGTTGCTTGGAATCGCTAGACTAACACCGTGTAAAATCGCTTTGTTGTCATAGCCTGCAACAAGATTTTCCGTTTGGAATGTATGTGTAGATTTCATCATAAATCTCCTTTCCGATTAATACGGATTAATAAATAAATTAAGTATGGTGCACCGATTATCCCTGTAATGACCCCTACCGGATAGCGTGTCTCAAAAGCAAACTGTCCGATAAGATCTGCCGCCAATACTAAAATGACCCCGATTAAACCCGCAGGAATAAGACCTGAAAATCCGACACCGACCAATTTTTTTGCAATCGGACCTGCCAAAAAGGAAATAAAGGCAATCGGACCCGTTGCAGCAGTCGCCAATGCAATCATGAGCACCGACGTAATAATAAGGATGACTCTCGTTTGGTTTGTATTGACGCCTAGAGACGTTGCCGCCTGTTCACCAAGCTCCAGCATTTCCAGACGCTTTGCAAAGTACATCAAGATCGGTGTACAAATACACACGACAAGAATTAACGGGTATAAGTTAGTCAATTTTGCACCGTTTAAACTACCGCTCAGCCATCTCATTGCAGCGGGAATATCATGTGTATTTCCGATTAGCATTAAATAGTTGATAAAGGCTGTCAGCATCGCCTGAATGCCGATACCGATTAAAATTAGTCGACCAATCGAAAAGGATGTGCCTTTCGCCAGCAGATAGATAAAGATAGCTGTTGCAAGCCCTCCGATTACAGCTGCGATGGATACAACAGTATTGCTTGCATTTAATACAATGATACAAAATACTGCCGCAGCACTTGAACCTGTTGTAATTCCGATTACATTTGGATTTGCCAGCGGGTTGCGCAGCATTGTCTGGAATATGTAACCCCCGACACCAAATGCAAAGCCTGCAAACAAACCGGCTACCATTCTCGGGAAACGAATTGTATTTACCGCAAAGGATGCTCCCTTCACTTGTTCACCTAGTAAAACCTTTATGACATCTTGCGCCGGATAAATCGTGTTGCCAAGCATAAGCATCAAACCGCAAAGTACGAGCGAAATGATTGCCATCAAGGAAGTCATCAATATAAACCGGCGTTTTCTTTTTAATCTTGACGTTTTAATCATCTTCATCGTTTCATTCATCATATTGCACGCATTTTCGCTTTCATCGTAATTAAAATTAAAATCGGCGCACCTATAAAGGCCGTCACAATTCCAACTTCGAGCTCACTTGGACTGCCAAGAAGCCTTCCGATCACATCGGAAAAGGTTAAAATAACCGCCCCCGACAATGCTGACATCGGAATAATATAACGTAGATCAGGACCTACTACGAGACGTACGATATGTGTAGCTAATAAACCAATAAAGCCGATTGGACCTGCCAAAGCAGTCGCAGCACCACATAATAATACGCCACCTAATGCCGCTACAATTCTTACAGTACCTGTGCGAACCCCTAGCCCTGTCGCGACATCATCACCTAATGCCAACGCATTTAATGCCGGCGCTGTAAAAAAGGCAATGAATAGTCCTACCGCGATAAATGGAATAAATAAAGTAATTGTATCCCAGTTTCCTGACCCGACACTCCCTACTTGCCAAAATCTGAACTGATCCATTACATTCGTTCGCGGAATCATAATGGCAACGACCAGTGAAGATAAAATAGCGCTCGTAGCTGCACCTGCCAAAACGAGCTTTAATGGTGTCGCCCCGCCTCTTCCCATTGAACCGATTCCAAATACAAAAATAGCGGTAATAAAAGCTCCCGCTATCGCAAGCCAAATATACTGATTTGCAGAACTGATATTCAAAAAAGCAATACCACAAACGACAAAAAGGGATGCCCCTGTATTTACACCTAATATACTTGGATCTGCAATAGGGTTACGTGTAACCGATTGCATAAGCGCTCCAGAAACACCTAATGCTGCGCCGCATAATAAACAGAAAATCGTTCGTACCACACGCTGTCTTACTACGTTCGCTTCATGAGACTGAGCTTCTGAATGGAATAACCCATTCAGAAGATCTGTCCAGCTAATCATCCGCGAACCAAATATAAGTGATGCAAGTATACATAGTCCGAGTAAAATCGTTAAAAGCAATAATACTTTTATAAAATTACGCGGCATTATAATTTGCTTCTTTTCTAAAACGGATGGACTTTTCATATTACTTTAACTTTTTCGCAACTTCCGAAATTAGTGATACGTATTCATCAATTGTGTACTGAATTGATAATGGGTTAGGGTTTCCTGCTGCAGCAAGTGGTGTGTTGTCAGGAATAATTAAAACCGTACCATTTTTGATTGCAGGCACTTCACCTAAAATCGGATCTGCCTGAAGTGCTTTTAATGTGTTGTCATCACCATAGGCAATCAGAATTTCAGCATCGTTTAAAGCGTCCGCATTTTCGGCACTTAACTCGATATAGAAGCTGCTTTCATCCTGAACTTGCGCTTTAATGCTTTCCGGATATTCCATACCTAACTCTTCCAGTAATTCTCCGCGCGGATCAGCTGGTGTATAAATGTAGAACTTCGATAAATCTGTCGCGTTAAACATACCGAACGCCGCTTTTTTACCTTTGATTTCAGGGAATTCGTTTGCTTTATCTTGAATTAATTTTTCTGTATCAGCAATTAATTGTTTACCTTCTTCTTCCATACCCATACCTTTTGCATTGAATAGGATTTGGTCACGCCATGTAATAACCCATGGAGTTTCCGGATATGCAACGACTGGTGCAATCTCGCTTAATGTATCATACTCTTCTTGTGTAAGACCTGAATATGCCGCTAAAATAACATCCGGATTCGAATCTGAAATTGCTTCAAAATCCAGGCCATCTGTATCTTGGTAAATGTTCGGGTTCTCTTCACCAAGCGCTTTTAACTTTTCTGCTGTCCATGGAAGCATACCGCTTTCATCCTGGACACCGTAGTTTGCTGCTGAAAAACCTACTGGTACTACACCTAGTGCAAGTGCTACATCATGGTTTGCCCATGCAATTGTTGCTACACGTTCCGGCTTTTCTTCAATTACTGTTTCGCCTAGTGCATGTTTGATAACGATTGGATAGTGTGTCTCCGAAGCTTCGGAATTTGTTTTGTTTGAATTATTTTCTTCTGTACTTGTTTCTTTATCTGAGCAACCCGCAACAACTAGTAAGCCTATTGCTACGAAAAGCATTGCCATTAAAGAATAGAACTTTTTCGTTTTCATCTAATTAACGCCCCTTAAAATTGATTGATAATAATTATCATTATCGCTAATTAGAATAATAAAGCTATTTGATAATGATTGTCAATGAGATTATTACTAATTGCGTACTATTTTTTTATATAGTAAGAATTTTATAAGAATACAAATAAAAAAGTGGCTTCTCCAAGGAGAAACATGCTGTATTTAATATGGACTATACTTATTGTCCTATCCCTTATAAAGGGTTACACGATTTTGGTCTTTCTGCATATAAGGCTTGGATTGCTCTGTTAATCATTGCACTCGCATTACCCCTTAATTCCCCTTATTTTTTCCTTTAATAAATATTTTTTCTCTTTTATTCTTTATTTCTCTTTAAATTGACGTTAACGTAAATGGTATACTTTCGCCAATGGGGGTGCCTTATATGAAATCCATTAAAACGATCGCTAAAGAATACGCACTCACAACGAGAACATTGCGCTACTATGAAGAACTCGGGATTTTGAAACCGACACGACCTCATAATGGAATGCGCCACTATTCCAAACGAGAGGAGGCAAAGATTAAGTTAATTATCCGCGGAAAAAAGTATGGCTTTTCTATGGAAGAAATCAAGGAAATGATTTTACTTTTTGACCTTGATCGTACTGGTATTAAACAGTTGGAGCGTACAATCGAATACGGTCAGCAAAAGTTAAGGGAAATTGACCAGAAGATTCAAGAGTTGTATGAAATCCGTCAAGATATCGAAAGGACGGAAGCTATTTTTCGGGAAAAACTAATTCTATTATTGGAGGACCAATCATGAATATTTCTAATCTGTTAGCTCGTCATGCAAGAAAGTATCCGAATCAAATTGCTGTCATTAGTCTCGGTCAGGAAACGACGTATCAACAATTGGATGAACAAGTAAATAATATCGCCGGCTCATTGCGTGCAAGCGGAATCGTTAAAGGTGATAAAGTCGGGATTTTCATGCCGAACGTAAAAGAATTTGTCGCACTATACTTTGCCATTCAGCGTATTGGTGCAGTTGTAGTCCCGATCAATGCCAAGTTTGTCACGCGTGAAATTGAATATGTGCTCAATCATAGTGATGCAAAGGCGATCTTTGTACATGAGCTGATTTTCGAACAGGCTGCTACGATTATGTTTAACGGTCTGAAAGTAAAAACAGGTCCTGTCATTCATGATTGGCAAAGCTTCAATCAATTCGAGGCTGAAGGTAACGAGGTTGTTTGCTGTGATTTAGTGGAAGATGATCTTTCTACTTTACTTTATACTTCGGGCACAACCGGCAATCCAAAAGGTGTTTTACTGACAAACCGCAATGTACTTGCTGTATCGCATATGATTGCCGTTGAAATGGAAGTAAAACCTGAAAGCCGAATGCTGATTATGATGCCGTTAACTCATTCTGCTCCATTGAATTTATTTTTAGTTACAGCTGTTTTAGTCGGGGCTACCGCTGTACTCACACCAACGTTTACGCCTGACTTATTAATAGATACAGTAGAAAAATACAAAACGACACACTTCTTCGGGGCACCTGTTGCCTATCTTTTAACTGCTGGCTCACCGCGCATCGCAAACGCGGACCTTTCGGCAATGAAATGGTGGGTTTACGGAGGGGCACCGCTGTCTGAAAAAGAAGTCGTCTATATTCAACAGCAGTTCAATACCGACAATTTAGTATGTGTGTACGGTTTAACGGAAGCGGGTCCGAGCGGATCGATTCTACACGCAGCCGACCATCCTCATAAAGCAGGCAGTATCGGAAAGCGTGCACCATTTGGAACAGAGCTGCGTGTTATTAATTCACTCAATAAAGATGTCGCTCCAGGTGAAATTGGGGAAATCGTTTTATATGGTGAAGGTAATATGAAAGAGTACTATAAAAACCCGGATGAAACCAAAAATATTTTCATCGATGGCTGGGTACGTTCAGGCGATTTAGCACGCATTGACGAGGAAGGCTATATTTACATTGTTGACCGTAAAAAAGATGTAATTATTTCCGGCGGCGTCAATATTTATCCGAAAGAAATTGAAGATCAACTACTGCAGCACGACGCTATTTTTGAAGTTGCGGTGTTCGGCGTGCCGCATCCTGAATGGGGTGAAACAGTAAAAGCGGTTTACTGTGCGAAAGTCCCTGTTTCCGAGCAGGAAATTCGCGAGCATTTAGAAAATAGACTTGCCGCGTTTAAAATACCGAAAATTTATGAACAAGTTGAAGCACTTCCGCGCAATGCTTCCGGGAAAATATTAAAACAACAGCTAAGAGGTGAAGCAAATGCAAGTGTTAGCCAATAAACATGAAAAAAGCCAAAATTTTTACGAGTTTGATCAAACATTGCAGCAGCTACTACAGCAAAAGCTTTCTCCGTCTTTTTACCGTTATGCCGATGAGCAGCTGACAGCATTCGGTGCGCTTTGTGCAGGACCAATTGATGCCCGTGCCAAAGTGACAGACCGTGAAGGTGAACCGAGATTACGCCGCTATAATGCATACGGCGATGAAGTAAGTGAAGTCATTGTAAACGAAGGTTATAAACAAACGGTTGCCGAAACTTATGCAACAGGAATTGTCGGCTATGTGCATAAAGACATTCCGGAATTAGGTCATAAAGGCAATTATGTATACAGCTTTGCACAAGGTTATTTATTGTCGCAAACTGAGCCCGGCTTTTACTGTCCTGTTACATTGACGATGGCGACTGCGTATTTATTGGAGCACTATGCATCAGAAGAGCTGAAACAAAAGTTTATGCCGCACATCTGTGCAACAGGCGATACGGAGTTATTTGAAGGGGCTACGTTTTTAACAGAACGTCAAGGTGGATCTGATGTCGGTGCGAATGTAGTGGAAGCGCGATTGGATCTAGGTGAATGGCGTTTATACGGTGAAAAGTACTTTGCGTCGAATGCGGGTATGTGCGGAGTGGCAATGGTACTTGCACGCCAAACGACCAATTCCAAGCAAGGCTCGAAAGGCTTAACATTGTTTGCTGTACCGTGGCGTAATGACGATGGTGAGCTTAATCACATTACGATCCGCCGTTTGAAAGATAAGCTTGGCGTAAAAGCAGTACCATCAGGTGAAGTTGAGTTTAACGGTGCAAAAGCATATGTTGTCGGGGATCCGTCCAAAGGGATTTACTATATGCTTGAAGCACTGAACTTATCACGTATTTGCAATGCCGCAGCATCGGTTGGCATTATGAAACGTGCCCTTGATGAAGCAGTCCATTATACAAACGGACGTATCGCTTTTGGACAGACTGTTGCCGAGTTTCCGATGGTGCAGCATTCATTAGGCGCATTGCACGCAAAATGGCATGCATCACTTGTCGCGTTATTTGATTTAGTATCGCGCTATGAGGAGGTTATCGGCGGTAATGCATCTGAAGACGAACAGCAAATCGTCCGCCTGTTAATTGCGTTAGTAAAAAAGGAAACGGCAGAATGGGCGATTGAATTTACCCATGAAGCAATTGAACTACATGGCGGCAACGGCTATATCGAGGATTTCGTACTCCCCCGTTTACTTCGGGATGCCCAAGTATTAACCGTTTGGGAAGGAACTGCGAACATATTGGCACACGAGCTCATTCGTCTTGTGCACAAAAATGCGCATATTACGCTCCTTCATGAACTACAGCAAACGAGCCATCCGTATTTGCAGCAGCTTGCCTCTGTCGTGGAGCAGCGTTTTGCAGTGTTTGTCACACTAGATCCGGCAATGCAAACGCTCGAAGCAAAACCGCTGATGCAACAGCTTGCCCGTCTATACGAAGCAGTTGTCGCAGTAAAGCATGCTGAATCGGCCGGTGAACGCGAGCAGATGCTGGCGGAAATTTATATCGAAGAACAATTTGATCAAAAGCCCTTTGGTGAAGTGCCGTTAGCAGTGAAAGGGTTTAAATTGTTGAATAGCGGTTATTGATTGGTTGAGTGGAACGCCTTGGTTGAGTAGTTACCGGGCGTTTTTTTGTTGGGCTGGATTATGGTCCCGGGGATTTGCGCCGGGGTGCACTAGAGTTTGGCCGGGTATTCTAATATAGTTACAGAAGTTCTAATATCATTTTATTTGTTCTAATAAAGTTACGATTTTCAAATTTATTCTCCGGTTGTTCTAATAAGGAATCGGTTTGTTCTAATATCACCTCCCGACTTTCCAATATCGGGTTGAGTCTTTCTGAAATCGTGTTCAATTGTTCTAATAAAAAAAAGAGCGCTAGAAAAAAAGATTCCTTTTTTTAACTTTCTATTGTCTAATTACATAGTTTAATGGGTATGAGATTCTAGATAGGATATGGAGGATGGAAAATGATTCGATTATTAAAGAAAATGAACGGCGGCACACAATTTTGGCAAGCCTGGAAAATGAATAAGCAGATTCATATATTATCCGGGACATTAGGTGAGCAAGGTAAGGAGGAGGAACTGCCGTTAGGATTTTTTCAAAGTTCTAAACGCGTCATGGAAAAATTGGCAGCAGAGAAGGTCAGTCAAGGCTATGAATATGTAGATCCCGGTTCTTTAATTAAAATTGCTGTTCAATACCGTTATGAACAGGAAGAGCAGTTTGAAGAAGCGGAAGAAAGAAGCTTGTTCGTGGAAGATTTGTTAGATGATATTTTGCACGAAACTGGAAACGGCGAGCTTTATGGCTCCGAAATCGGGGATGGTGCCGGCATTACGTTCTGCCTCGTTGTTGATTTAGGATTAGCACTGAGATCAATCTTAACAGTACTAACCAAACATCAAGTAATTGATGGAGCGGAAATTGCCTATTTAAGTGATGAAGAGACCTATATTGGCATTTATCCTGAAGGCATAGTGTTTGAGCTCGTATAAATAAAAAATATGGGTGTGAACCATATAAAACACTGTCCACACCCGTTATATCTTTAAAGTTTACTTCACTTCTTCAATCGCTTCCATTAAAGCAGGAAATAACTTTGCATCGTCTGCATCTTCATCTGTTACTTCATTTAAAATCTCAAAATCATCTGCATCGATGACAAATAGGCTCATGCCTTCTTTTAAAAATTCATCGGCTTCTACTTCACCTTCGTAATATTGATACGTTGCTAATACGATGTTTGAACCTTCTTCTTCATCAAAGAAGAAATAAAGCTTTTCCGTGTTGCCGTATACTTCTTCCAAAACATCTTCCAGCGCTTCCGTACCTTTACTCCATGTCACTTCATTATTAACTGTCGCTGCCACGAGCGATTCTAAAAGTTCATCTACTGTATTTGTCATATAATCCTCCAACTCCGCTCTATATGGCGGTTAGTATTCCCACTGTAACATAAATCTAACGATAAAGTGTTAAGGGCAGCGTACTATTTGCTTACTATTTGTTCATTCACCTCATAATGCGCAGCGAATAATTTTTCAATCGTCAATTGCAATAGATCGACTAATGTCACAAACGCAAAATCCGCGTCAAGCCGCTCTGTCCATTTATGCGGATCCCTCCCTACAGGACCAACGTTCAGTACCGGGACATTCAGCTTTTTCATATCGGCGATCGGCAATGAATAGCCTTTATCCCAAACTGGCATATTGTTTATAAGCGATGCAATCGAACTGTTTTCATAGTTTAATCCTACATAACTCAAATCCGATATTCCGGAAAAATAGTTTTGAATGTGGAATTCCCTATTAAATGTTTCATGCGTGTATTGTTTCAACTCATTGACAAGATTGCTGATTAATCTATTTTTGCCTGAACTCACTGCAGGATAAAATGGTGGCGCAAAGAAAATGACAATCATCGGTGCCAGCTCATTACATAACGCAGCTAATTGATCAACGAAGTCAATCGTTCTTTCTCGGTCGTCTTTTTCGCTGTCATGATTTGATAATAGCTTTTCAACTTGATCTTCCCCGTATTTCTCTAGCGCATATTCGTGAATTTCTTCATATGTCATGACTTTTACTTTAAGTTGCTGCGGTGTATATCCCGTTTGCTGTGAGTATTTCTTTGCTTTGTTCATATAGGACTGTTCAATCTCACTTGCCGCCTTGACTGCTTTTTGCTGGAGCAATGAAATAACATCTGTCATGCCTCTTTCAAATAAAAATAAATTAAACAATGTTACCGTCCGATGTGGAATTTGCGTTGAATATTTCTTTTTTAAATCACGATATATTAAATTGGTAGGAGGAGGTGTCGTTTCATTCCCTACCTTTTCACAAAAGTCTGTATTTAATTCCATTTCAGCTGTAAGTACCGAAGCCATATAGTTCGCATTCAGCCCCCCAAAAGGTTCCCCTACATGGGTTTCCTTCCCGTAGCACAAAAACCCCGGCAAAGCCTTTCCGATCGACCCGGTATAAAAGTAATTGTTTTTATCCCCCGGAAAATTACTGAACATCGGCTCTGAATTTAAAATCGTTGTGTATTCAAGATGATGCTCTTCCGAAAGTTCCACCAGTTTTGGAACCGCTGCTCGCATTCCTTCAGAGTTTACTTCTTCATCTGGTACGGTCAACAAAAGTATGTTGCCGTCATACTCTCCGAACGTTGCCTGTTCAACAATCGACATATGCAGTACAAGCCCGCATTTCATATCCATTGTCCCTCTCCCGAATAGCCAGTTACCGCTCTCCATATCAAGTCGCACTGCTTCAGGCAATTCGTTTTTTATCGAGTTAAACTGTTCCGTTAGTTTCTCAGGATCGAAAGCATACTGTTTCCATTTTCCATAGTCCTGCACATCCACTACATCAAAGTGACTAATTAATACGATTGTTTTTTTAGTATCCGTGGATTTTTTGACCAATGCACTAATAAAACTGCGCCCATCTTTCAAATATGTTCGATTTAAATGGCCAGGGTTTTCTTTGAAATATGCCAGCTCTGACAGTTTTTTCACTACCGAATCAGGAAAATCTTTTTCTGCCTGTGAACCAGATACACTTTTTACTTGTACAAGCTCACATAATAATTGCCTTAACTGCTCTTTGCTCTTCCATTTAAACACAACATATCCTCTCCTTTTGTCTATTTCTAGCTGTCTCTCTATGTCGTCTCGTTTTCCTCAGTGTAAATAAATTAGAATATTCCGTCAATGATTTGTTTGACGTTCACCCTTTCATTTATCCATAGACCAGTAGACAAACAAAAAACTCCCACTCTCCTTTCATTGAAAAGAGAGTGAGAGTTATTATTGGCAAAACCAGCTTATTTCTTTTCTTTACCCATTGAGTGGAATAATTGAATTGAAGATAATGCGTTAAATGGCATTGCTAAGTTGTTTTGAATGCTTTCTTCATAAGTTGCTTTCAAGTCTTTTTGTAATACCGCTAATGCTGTATCTGCAGTCCATTCAGAAACATCTGACCAGTTGCGTGCTACCCAGCTGTCGCCAGTACTTACTTGTAATAACTTAATAATTTCTTCTTGCGGTAATCCGTAGTGTGATCCTAGTTTTAAACCTTCTGCAACAGCGTTCATGTTGATCCCTAAAATCATGTTGTTTACTAATTTCGCTACTTGGCTGTTACCTGCTTCAGAACCATAGTAGAAAGTGTTTGAACCCATAGCATCGAAGTACGAAGCAAAACCTTTTACGATTTCTTCAGCACCTGAAGTCATGATTGATAATGTACCAGCAGCTGCGCCAGATGCACCGCCAGAAACTGCAGCACTGATTAATTTTAAGCCGCTTTCCGTTTCAACACGATTACCTAATTCGTTCATCGCATCCGGAGAAAGAGTACTCATAACGATTACTGTTTTACCAGCAGTGTTTTCAGCAGTAAGGATACCATTGTCTCCGAAAATAACGTCTACGTTTTGTGCATAGTCACGAACCATTGAGATAATTGCTTCGTCAGCTAATTCAGCAACTTCTTTCACTGTATCTACCATTGTGAAACCTGCAGCTTCAGCTTTTTCATAAACACCTTTCCAAGCGTCAAAACCGATTACTTCAAAGCCTGCTTTCTTTAAGTTAAGAGCCATTGGGAAGCCCATAGTTCCTAATCCAATAAATCCAATTTTTTTACCCATTACAAATTCCTCCAAAAATATTTGATAAGAGACTGATACAATACAGCTTCTTCTTATTACCGAATTGAATAAAGCGTTTTCAAATCTTCAATTTACTTAAGCTAAGCCCATTACCGCCATAATCACGACAATCACCATTGAAACCCAGTGAGTTACACAGACAGCAATGAAACCATTTGCAAATGATTCTTTCATTGTTAAACCAGTGATTCTGTTGAAAATCAGCAAGAATCCTGAATAAGGAACGATCGAAAGTGAAACAGAACCAATTGCAACTGCTCGGTGAATCGTTTCTGGATCTAAACCTAAATCTAAATAATATGGTACAAAGTTCGCGATCGAAATACCGATTGCTCCTACAGCAGATGCCGTAATACCACCGATTAAACCAGTACCTACCATTAATGAAAGAATTGGCGGTCCGGGAATCGACTTAATTAATGAGAAGATACCTTTGAATGCCGGAACACCTGTTGCGATACTACCGAAAGCGATTGTACTACCAGTCGTAATTGTTGAACCAACAGATTCATTTGCACCGGCACTTAATAATTCTTTTTGATTCTTAATTTGTTTGCGGAATAACACTACACTTAAAAGAATCGCGATAATTAGTGCAATAAAGATAATGTAGTTTACTTTGCTGAAAATTAAGATTGTACCTAAAAGAACAATGATCGGCAGTAAACTCATAAAGAATGAGGGAAGTTCATGTTTTTCTTCAGTAGGAGCTTCTACCGGAGCAAAGCGGTCTTCAAAAATTTCATTTTTACTTAAGCTGCGGTTTAACACAATTTTCATGAACACTAAAATGAAAATAATCGCAGCAATCGTTGTTACAATGCCCAGTAATGGTGCAGCTGTTAATGTTGTACCTAAAGCCTGTGAAGGAACAACGTTGTGCAGTGATGGTGCACCCGGAAGCATCGTCATTGTAAATGTTGACGTACCACCAAACACCGGAATAATTACCAATTTCCAAGAAATATTTAGTTGTTGGAAAATTGGTCTTGCCATTGGAACTAAAGCGAAAATAATAACGAATACGTTAATACCACCGTAAGTTAAAATGGCAGAAATAATAAATAAAGCTACTAACGCGTTATATGGATTTTTTGTACCGACAATTGACAATATTTTATTGGCAATCGATACTGTGGCACCGCCAATATCCATGTATTTTGCTAAAATTGACCCTAATAAGAAAATCGCGAAATTCGATGCAACGAATCCAGCAAGGAACGTCATATACGAATTTTCGCTACCAAATACTGAATCAAGTATTGGTACATCATTAAACAGAAGTAAAACTATTGTAGCGATTGGAGCTGCAACAATAATGTTATGCTTCTTAATGATAAAGAGAATAACTGTCAGAATACCTAACAAAATCCCTATAATTCCTAAAATATCCATTGTGTGTTACCTCATGTTCTATTTTGTTATGAATTAATCTGATACCTAAAATAAAGCTTTTAGATTGTGCATTGCATTAATCAGAAATAGTAGTGATCAATGCAAAAAGCGAATTTTTTTGTTTGGCCTCCTTTTAAAAATATATTAGAAATGTAAACAGATAAATCTCGGATTAGTAATAATTCAATTCGAGATAAGTGAATGGTAAAATGAAAATTTATTGTAAAGCTAAATTACAATAAGCTATTAACATTTTCGAACAAGCTGAAAAAAATATTCACAACTCGTACACATTTAGTATACAACTCACCTTATATTGAGTAAAATTCATATGTGGAATATAATATATGCATAAAAATCATATATTAAAGGAGAAATGACAGTATGGATATTCGCCAACTTACTTACTTTATCGAAGTAGGAAAATATAAAAGTTTTACAAAGGCCTCGAAATCTCTCCACTTATCCCAGTCTACGCTTAGTAAAGTAGTGAAAAGTCTGGAGGAGGAATTAAATGTCGAGCTGATCGACCGCTCTGCAAAGAAAATCAAGTTAACTGAAGCCGGGGAAATCATATTGGCGGAAGGCGAAAAAATTATGGAGTCATTGGAGGATATTTCAGTTCATCTATATGATCTAATGAATTTAAGAAAAGGGAAAATCAAACTAGGAATCCCTCCCATCATCGGATTTTTATTTTTCCCGAAAATTATTAAGGAATTTAATGAACTATATCCCGATATTAAAATTCAAATATTCGAAGATGATTCAAAGACGGTTAAACAAAAAGTGCTGGAGGGCAGTTTAGATATCGGTGTTGCAATGCTGCCTGCAAATGAGAAAGAATTTAATGTGGTCCCGTTTCTAAACAACGAGCTTTCTCTGTTCGTTCACCATTCACACCCTTTAGCAGACCGGGAACAAGTAGATCTTCTCGAGCTGGAACATGAAACATTTATATTGATAAAACAACGATTATTTCATGAACTTATTATTCAGCAGTGTTTACAAGTCGGGTTCCATCCTGATGTTGCCTTTGAAAGTTCGGAGTGGGAATTCATCAGCGGCATGATCAGCGAAAATCTAGGTGTTTCGATTTTACCGAAGCCAATGGAAACAAAGGTCGATCATAAACAGATTAAGTCGATTGCGATTGTAAATCCGAAACTTCCTTGGAATATCGGCCTCCATACTAATAAAAAGAAAAACCCTTCCCCTGCTGTTCGCGCTTTCCTTAAATTTATGGAAGAGAAGCTGCCATATAAGCTGTAAAAACGAAAAAACGCTTCATCAAGGCTAGTCGGAATATCTTAAAGATGTTCCCCACTTGCCTCGATGAAGCGTCATTCTATTTATCCACCCCAAAAATCTGTTGGTAGCCAAATTAATGAGTTTCTTTTATTCTTTTAGATCATAAAAATTACTTACCCAAATATTATATTTTTGCTTTGTATTATTATTTGAAAGCTTTCCTTCATATAATAATGTCCCTTTTTCTATATCATAAATTTGGAGCACGTAATCGTTATCTACTTCATTCATTACGTATAACTTTCCGTTTTGTGCAGAAGTACCATTTAGTTCGTTATTTTTCAAGCCTATCTGTTGTGGGACCGTAATCGGTTCAAGCCATCGCTGCTGACCGATATTGTAACGGTGAAATACCTTTTCAGTATTTGTGGAATAGGCGATCACTAAATAATTATTATCTACTACAACAGATTGCAGTTTTTGTTCTAAGCCTTCTGGTAGCTGAATGGCCGTTACTTCATTCGTTTCTGTATTAAAGGCGCGGAACTGACGTGAAATAATATCTTGTTCCGGTTTTTTTAAATCAAAAGCGTTTACTGAATAGATGTGGTATTTTTCATGGCCTAAATGAGAATACGTATTGTAGGAATCAATACTTGTTCTAGTTGATTCGTCCATTGTTGCTTCTTCAAGTAATGTTTCACTCAACAGCTGTTGCTCTTTCAAATCAATAATGACATGATACATCTTCTCGCTTCCGTTATTATCAACTTGCTTTACAAGAAGTTTAAGCTCATTATCAACAATCGTTATATCACTGTAAAAAACCCAGTTAAATCTATTTTTCAGCTGTGATTTGATAGCAAATGATGTTTTCTCATCTTTCACTTTATCCAATACATCAACTTCATAGCTGTACGTATCTCCGCCATCCACCTTCCAGCCTTCCTCAGGTTCTTTCACATAAACAAGCTTCGTGTCATCTTCAAAATAGTTATTTGCAATGAATACCTTACCGCGCATAAAACTTTTATGTTCATCTATGAGTTTCTGAAATTGTAGCGATTTCCTATTATAATAGGAAGAATCCATCAATGTAGTTTCTTCTTCACTGATAAGGATTGAACCATATCCCATCCCATATTCAATATTAGCTTCGATGACGAGCGAATCTAAATAGCTGTCGTCACCTGAAATTGTCTCAAATGAAAAATTATAATCGGTATTTTTTGCATTCACTATTTGTATATAGTGAACGCTTAACGCAACAACGATTACTCCTACTGTTAAAAGGAGTTGCCAATATTTTTTCATGTAATTGCCCTCCTCTACACATTAATCTTCCGTTTTAATAAGAAGCCTGCCAAATATACCGCAAGCGCGATTGCTATAATACTGCTCACAATTGTCAATAAGATCATTTCATTCATGTAAAAATAATCGGTAATTTCCTGAATTATAACCGGAATGATAATAACGATAACTGAAATAACAATATATATCATTGCTAAGAAAATCCCTTTAAGTTGATAGCTTCGTTCAAATAAAATGGCAGTGAAAATAATTGCCACAAGTGCTGCCCCAAGCCCGTAATAGAATATAAATTGTAACGGTGAATTCGGATAAAATATTTCCAGTACATCGGAAGAATAAATATAAATAATATTTGGATCCCAATACAGTTGTTCAGGTACAATCGAGCGAATAATTTGTGTCACAACTTCCAGTAAAATGACCTGCATCCCTACTAAAGCAAAAACAAAAAGTAGTATTGTTGTAAACTTGGCGAAATATACATTCAGACGTGCTGTCGGCAACGTTAATAAACGATAAATAATGGATGACTTACCCAGCCAATCACGATACCAAATAAAGAATACGTAAATCATAAGTACAGCTGCTGCAAATACAATTGAAAGTATGAAGTATTCCGAAAATAAAAAGTTTTGCAGTGAGTACGCACCATAATTTTGTATATATTCGCTTACTGGCATTTGCTCACGCATCATTACTGTCTCCGCATTACTTACATAGTGTAAAGCCGTGACAATGGCACCGATAACTTGTGCTGCTATTACGGCAATAATTAATGATAGAAAGAATTTGCTGAATCGCTTCACTTCAAAATTGACGAGCTTTATATAGTGATTCATCCGACATACACCTCCCGCATCACATCTACTACGGATTTGCCTTCTGTTTCCCGCATATGTTCTACATTCATTTCTTTTAGTACACGGCCGTCTCCAATAAGCACCGCTTTGTCGATTAAATGCTCGATATCATTGATTTCATGTGTTGTAATAATGACGCCGCGGTTTTCGATTAGATGACTTGTAAAAACATTCGCAATTTGCTCTCTTGAAAAAATATCAATCCCCGAAAAAGGTTCATCCATCAGAATGTAGTCCACATCCAAAGCGAGACCAAGCAGTAAATTGACTTTGGCCATATTCCCTTTTGATAAACTCGAAATTTTTTCGCTTGGATCCAATTGGAAAAAGGCAAGGAGTTCTGTTGCCCGCTGTTCATTCCACACTTTATAAAAATCAGCCATAAACTCGAAGCTTTGTGCAATTGTATAGTTTGGCGACATTGTCAGACGGTCTGGAATATACGTAATTTTTTCGTACATATCTTTGCTGATTTTTTTGCCATCGATTAAAATTTCTCCACGATCGATCGGAGTGAGTGCCATGATTGATTTCATAATGGTCGTTTTTCCGGCACCATTAATTCCGATCAGGCATGTAATTTCCCCTTTCTCAGCAGTAAAGCTCATATCCTTTAATACTTGCTTTCTTTTATATTTTTTAGAAACATTTTTAACTTCAATCACGATGCTCCGCCTCCTCATACTGTTTCTGTACGAGCTCCATTATTTCGGGAAGTGGCGCATTGATTGATTTTATCGAACTGATAAATACTTGCACCGCTTCACTGATTAATTCTTCACGTACACTTTTTAGTACCGCTTCATCTTTCGTAATGCAACTTGGCATGTTTCCTTCTGTATAAATCAATTTCTGCTCCTCCATTTCCTTATAGGCACGCTGCACTGTATTCGGGTTGATTTTGAGCTGATTGGCCAACTCCCGTCTAGATGGGATGACATGCCCTGGCGCAAACGAACCTTTTGCAATTTGTTCCTTAAAATGACGGATAACCTGCACGTATACAGGATCCCGGTTATTGAATTTCACATCCACCTTGTTCAGCTCCTTTCGTGTATTACTCACTTAGTACACTATTCGCAAAAAAATCCGTCGAATCGCAACCTGTACTAACTACTTAATACAGTATGCATAAAAAAACGTATTAAGCACTTCATACACCTAATAAGTGTATTATGTGGTTAATACATTTTTTTGTCAATATTATTTTTTACAGGTAATCATTTACAGCCGTTTTAGGATAATCGGATTTAATCCATTCATGGTCATCTGAAATTTTTTCATCGCTAATTAAAAAATACTGATAATGGACTCGATCTCCCTGATCGGGAACCGGGTCATTCCAAGTAGTATCGAGGTGATACCACTGTCCATCCAATTTCACCAAATTCCAGGCATGTGGTCCGCCTGCATTACCGACAACATATTTTGCTTCGATACCGAGCGCTTCAAACATTAATAACGCCGCTAATGCATATCCTTCACAGACACCTTCCCCATTCATTAAAACAGAATAAGGGGTATGCGGATTTGCTTTACTGTTCAGGTTGTACTCAGTATGCACGACTAAATAATCATTCACAAATTTCACTTTATCGGATTCCGTTGCGTTCTCCGGAATTGTACTTATAATCTGATCGATTTTCCCAAGCACTATGGCGTTTTGTTCTGCTGTTAAATCATAGTTAACCGTTGCATGCCACTCAACTTTATTGCCATAATATTTTGCACGTGTTGAAAACTCGCCCATGACCGCCCATAAATACGGTTCATTTACTTCAAGCCATGCAAATACTTCATCTATTGTCGTTTCAAAATCGGAGACATCCCCTTCATAGTACACCGTAAACTGATTTTCAAACTGTGACATATGATGTGCGATTGCCTGCCCTAACTGCTCCACATTTGTCACTGCCTGCGGTAAATCTTTTACGTCATAAACCGGAACAACTTTCTTATTCGCCAAATCCTGAAAATTGAAGCTTTGCAGTTTATTTTCTCCTTGCATAAAGCTGGTCACGATCTGATCGATTTTATCCTCGAAGTTAACATTCAGTTTTAATTGAATGTTTTCGTCAACTGTCGGCAATGTCAATGAAGAGGCTTTTACTTCCTCCTTCAAAATGCCGCCTGAAAGAATTGTCGCAATAAGAAAAAGACATGTAAACAAACCTTTTGAATAGGTTAATAGGCTTGCGTACAATTTTGTAAAAGGGTTTCTTGTCATACGATTTAATTCCGTATTTGCTTTCAGTTCAAATTTATCTCTGTCTCTGGAGGCAAATAATCGATTTGGTTTCGATGTCGCGTTATTATAAACACTTTTGTATACGTCAAAAAGCAGTTGCTTATTGCCTTTTGCTAGTTTAATTTGTTTAAAATTCTGCCGGATTCCTTTTCGTATTCTGCTCCGTATATATAATTGTGCGGTAAAGGAACGAAACAGCTTTATAAAAATTACTAGGACAATTAGAAAAATGATGGAAAAAATAATTAAATTGCTCATATTACCCCCTACTAATTTTACTAATTTCTATATTACTTAATTATAGGTTTAAAAGATAAATAATATGCATGACATTCTCATAAATAGTTTTTGTTCTACTTCCTCGTCCTTTATTTATAGATTAACTTTACGGTAAATGAATTTTCCGAAAACGATTTACTTCCACAGCACAAAAGTGTAAAATTACACTAATAGAGTATCATTACTTTTATTGAAAGAGGTGATCTTGTGGAAAGAGATTCAGAGATGCTGGAGCGGATTGCGGCTTTGGAACAGGAATTACGCTTATTAAAAACAGAAGTCCAGCATTTAAAGCAGCATGCGAAAGTTGAGCAAGTTGTACCTGTTAAAAAAGAACCGGTAAAACCTTTTGTGCGACAAAAACTATCTGTACCGAGTACGGTTGCTGTTCCTAGAGAAGACCTTATTCCCGAAAAGGAAAAGAGGTCCCTGGAAGAATTGTTTACTCGGGCATTACCGCGCATCTTTACGGTCATTTTAGTGCTCGGTGTCCTTTGGGGTTTGAAACTCGTTAGTGATTACGGCTTCTTATCCGATAGCGTCAAAATTATTGCCGGGTTTGTATTATCAATCGGTCTTGGCGCATGTGCCTACTATATGGAGAAAAAACAAAAAGGATCGCGGGTTGTCGCGTTATCACTGTATGGTGGTGCCTTCATTGTCGGGATTTTAACTACTGCTGCAGGGGCCATTTTATATGATGTGCTTAGTTTATATGTGGCTCTGATTTTTGCACTGCTTTACATTGTTTATGGGGTATTCATCAGCTTTATTAAAGGAAATGAAGCATTGACAGTACTCGTTGTCTTTACGTCATTATTACTGCCTTATTTACTCGAATACATGCAATTCAGCGGAATCATTATCGGCATTTTCATCGTGCTGCTGTTCGCAGTTCTACAAATCGTTATTTGGAAGCATACACAGCGAAAAGCACTTTATATCGGGACCGTTTTTTCAGTTTTAGCACTGGCGGTTGTTTCGATATTCCACGATGAACGACTCGTATTTTTTGCCTTTGCGATCATTGCCGTTTTCAGTCTATTTCTCGTAAGTTTCTTACGGTTGTATTCTAGTAATAGTAAAGTCCATGCTAGTTTACTATTTACTTTTACTGTCATTGTGTTGTCACTGGTAAACGGCATTCTTTCTCGTGAACAGACTCCATTACTAATCGCTCTTATTTTGTTCTTAACGATTGTAGCTGGTGCATTATACATCGTATTTAAGCGGGCGGACCGACTGTTGATCGATATGTTCGGGACATTATCAGCTATTGTACTGCTGAATATTATTACACAGCTTAATATTTCAAGTGAAATGACGCTGCTACTGATGATTGTCGTAACTTTTGGCGGACTGGTTGTTGCGGTAAAGCATGCGATATTATTTATGAAGTGGGTTAAGGGCATTACGTTTACTGTACTCGCCTTTTTCGTTTTAATGTTTTATGAAGTGGAGCCATTTTTCTCACTGAAGCATTTGAACATTGTTCTTGTCATTGCAATGCTAATCGGTCTTTATAAAGTGCTGCTTCTGTATAAAGGTACACCGGTTGAAGAGAAGAAGAGACTTTTCAAACTTGAAGATATCTACCCTTCTCTATTGTATTTAGTCGGTCTTCTTTATATTTGGAAACTGGACTGGGCGTATATGCCGCAGCATTATACAACGTTTTTAGCTTTCAGTGTGATCGCATTTGCCTTTGCCGCAGTTTTGATTGTCAAACGTGATATTGCCGGTCAACTTCTCCCATGGATTGCTGCCGGGGTTTACGGAATTGCGGGACTTGTTTTACTTTCTACGGTATGGGTTGATGATCGCACCGTTATTGTTGCCCTTATCGTTCGCATTTTATATTTTGCCATCCTGTGGGCAATTATTGCAGATTCTTGGGAACAAGGGTGGATTTATAAAAACTACAAAACGTTTTTCAGCCGTTATACAGAGCAGTTGACAATTGCCAGTATGATTATTTCGATTATTTGGATCTTCAGTATAACGAACTTCATGAATTTCCATGATCTCATCAATTGGAGTTCGGCGGTTATTCTGAATACCGTGTTCATTTTCATCTTCGCTTGTCTCGCACTGTTCCTTGCAGCGAGACGAAATTATAGTAATCTGAAGATGGTCGGTATTGGCTTATTGTTTTTCGGAATTATTAAGATGATATTCTTTGACTTATCCGAACTCGACATTCTAATCCGTTCGATTTCATTCATCATAATCGGTGCAATCGGACTGGTCATTTCAAACATGCTACTCGGAAAAGAAAAAGAAGAATAATTGTTCTTTGAATGTAGTCTAGGTGATTTTGCTTAGGCTACTTTTTTTCATTTCTATCCATCGAAATGAAAATAGTATTATGTTATATTTAGTGTATTATTACACGAGGTGATTCGATGGATCGAGATTTTATCATTCAAATAACATCGGAAAGTTTGAAACTTATCCGAACGGAAAATAATTACACGCAAGATAAAATGGCCGAAATTTTAGGCATTTCGAAAAAGACGCTCGTACAGATCGAGAAAGAGCGTACTTATGCAAACTGGACAACGACGATTGCGATCTGTGCCCTCTTCCGTCATAGCGAAACATTACAAAACCGTATTGGCGGCGACCCGATGGAAGTCATTGAACTTACCGCACATAATGTCATCATTACCCCACGTGAAAAAACAATGGGCGGTTATGTTTGGTGGAAGAACATCGACGAATATAAACACCACAGACTTCAACAAAATCTTTTAAGCAAGCATTACCGCATTTTAGATGACGAAAACTATCGAATCATTAGTACGTTTGATGAAGATGTCGTAATGGAAAAATGGCAAGCAATAAAATCTATTGTTTAATTAAAATTACGAGTAAATAAACGGTCCTGCTGAGTGAATTTCCCCTGTCAGCAGGACATATTAATTTAACCCCTCTGTTTTTACATACGCTAACAAATATCTCCTAAAAGAAATTAAATAATTGTACAGTTATTCTCTTACCCTTTTGTGCATTTTAACGAAAAATTTATATAAACTAGACAATTTGATGTTTTTTTAACTTTTTTAAACTTTTTTAATAATAAACATTGAAAATTACCTTAATTCAGAATATTATTATCTATAAATATTATGAACTTTGTTCACTATATTAATAATTTAAGTCATTTCAATGGGGATTGGGGACTTTTAGGGGGAATGCATATGAAGAAAATTAACGTAGCACAGGTTATTGCAGACAGTAAATTTAACCGCTTTCATTTTAGCTTATTGGCATGGTGTTTTCTCATTATTTTATTTGATGGGTATGATTTAGTGGTCTATGGTACAGTTGTCCCTGTACTAATCGAGGAATGGGGATTGACGACAGTTCAAGCCGGAGCAATTGGCAGTTATGGTTTGTTCGGTATGATGTTTGGTGCGATCATTTTAGGGATTTTAGCAGACCGTATTGGCCGAAAAAAAGTTACCGCGATTTCGATCGTATTATTTAGCTTATTTACAGTCCTATGTGGCTTTACAACAAATGTATTGTTATTTTCAATTTTCCGCTTTATCGCTGGGTTGGGCCTCGGTGGCATTATGCCGAATGTCATCGCATTATTGACAGATTATTCACCTAAAAAAATGCGCAGTATGGTCGTTTCCATTGTATTATGCGGCTATTCTGTCGGCGGGATGTTAGCCCCTATTTTAGGTATCTTAATTATGCCAAGCTTAGGCTGGGAGTCGATTTTTTGGGTGGCCGGAATTCCACTGCTATTATTACCATTGATGTATAAAAAGCTGCCGGAATCAGCAGTTTACCTTGCTAGAAGGGGAAAGACAGAAGAGTTATTCAAAAATTTACGAAAAGTAGATCCGAATATAACATTTGACGGAACGGAAGAGCTCGAACATATTCCAGTTGATAATTCCAAAGTTCCTGTTGTCGGATTATTTAATAATAAACGTGGTTTAAGTACGGTCATGTTTTGGACAGCGTTTTTCTCATGTCTTCTAATGGTTTATGGATTAAACACATGGTTGCCAAAGCTCATGATTGAAGCGGGCTATGGGTTGAACTCGAGCTTAGGCTTCCTCATTACACTTCAAGGTGGTGCAATGGTCGGTACGATTATTATCGCCCGGTTATGTGATAAATACGGTTCAAAGAAAATGCTCGTTCCGATGTATGCCTCTGGTGCAATCGCTTTAACACTTCTAGGGTTTGGCGGTAATACGTTTTACATTTATGTGTTAGTTGCTGTCGCTGGTGCTGCAACAATTGGTGCTCAAAATATTGTACAAGCTTATGTTTCACAGTATTATCCGCCAAACATCCGTTCCACTGCACTAGGAATGGCATCCGGAATTGGGCGTATGGGCGGTATGATGGGTCCCCTTCTAGGCGGGTTCCTATTATCAATTGCATTGCCGATTGAAATGAACTTCATCGCATTTGCCATTCCGGGTTTAATTGCTGCGATCGCTTTAACATTCGTTTCGGATAAACGCTCATATGTAAATATGCAAAACGTGTCTCCAGAAAATGTTACCGCAACTAAAGCAACACTGTCCGAAGCAGTTGACTAACAGAAAAGAGTTTAAAGAAGTTGCAACATAATTAGAAATTTCGTTAGATAAGTAAAATCTCTTATTAAAAAACGTATATTTTTAAGCATAGTAAAAACACCCTTTTTCTCATAGAGAAAAAGGGTGTTTTTGGGTTTTGCCCCCTTCTTTTTTGCTTTCGGCTGCTTACGAATATCGTGACCTGTGTTTAAGTTATTTAATATAAATAAACTTTCCCACGTTGAAAATAAACTTCGGATTTCGGGTATTATTTATAAAACAACTCTTTTAAGGATGTGTGCATAATGTGGCAGGAAATTTATGCGGATTTACATATACATATTGGTCGTACTTATAAAGGTCGTGCAGTAAAAATAACAGGAAGCAAAAACTTGACGCTGACAAATATTTTGGAGACCGCTACTTCGAGAAAAGGATTGGATTTAATCGGCATTATTGATTGTCATTCACCGGAAGTAATCGAAGAAGTGGAACAGCTTCTTCTAGAACAAAAAGCAACAGAATTAGCTGAAGGCGGGATTCGCTATAAAAAGACGACGCTCATTTTAGGAACGGAAATCGAGATTTACGATGCCAACTGCCATGGGCCAATCCATGTTCTTTGCTATATACCGACACTTACTAAGATGAAACAGTTTTCAAATTGGCTCCAGCTTCATCAGAAGAACATCCATCTAAGCACACAGCGTACGCGATGTGATGGACACACTTTGCAGCAAAAAGTCCATGAACTTGGCGGCCTTTTTATTCCGGCGCATGTATTTACCCCGTTTAAGAGCCTTTTCGGTAGAGGGGTTAAAAGCAGTTTAACGGAAGTGTTTGATCCAAACCTCATTGATGGAATTGAACTCGGATTAAGTTCTGATACGATGATGGTCAAAGGGATTAGTGAATTGGCCCCATATAGCTTTGTAACAAATTCGGATGCGCATTCTTTAGGAAAGCTTGCCCGTGAATATCAGAAAATCCGGGTACAGGATGTTAATTTTGAAGATCTGAGAAAAGCGCTCCATAAGATGGAAGGCAGACAAATCATAGCTAATTACGGACTCAATCCCCTACTTGGCAAGTATCACGAAACGGTATGTGCCAACTGCGGCGAACAATTAATAGAGGAAGGTCATAGCCGCTGCCCTCATTGCGGAAAGGAGCAGTTGATCAAAGGCGTTGCAAAAAGAATTGTGGAATTAACGGATAACCCGCAGCTCGAAATCAGCAGACCTCCGTATATTCACCAAGTTCCGCTCGATTTTATTCCGGGTATTGGCGCTAAAACAATCGAAAAGATGTTGGATGCATTCGGCACCGAGATGAATATTTTACATGAAGCATCATTTGAGGAATTAAAAAGCGTCATTCCTGAAAAACTTGCAGTCCTCATCGATTTATCAAGAAAAGGACAAATTGCCATTACAGGAGGCGGTGGCGGAGTATATGGAAAGATTGATACGAATTAAAAGATTCTTTTTAATTAAAAATCGTGATTCTTTCTGCATTTTCAATCATCATATTCGTACAGTCTACTAAATTATAGTATACTTAGATGATAGAAATTTTATATAAAGGCAGGGTAGGAACACACAATGAATAAAAAACGTAAATGGGGCATTGGCTTCAAAATAACGAGTGGGTATATTATTCTCATAATATGTTTAATCGTTTCGGCGCTTGTCTTAAATAACCAAATAACAAGTTTACAATCAGAACGAAACGGCGTCATTAAATATGATTCCCAAATGCGCATGATGTCAAATAATCTAGAACGTCAAATTCTTAATATGGAATCCTCCTTACAACGTTATTTAATTACAGATGACAAGTCTCATCTTGATAAATTTAATGAAGAACTTGCTACATGGGAAGCTTCTTATGAAGAATTAAGCGCAATTGTCAATGACTTCTCAAGTGGTCAAAAGCAGCTGGAAGTGGTACATAGCGGCATCCAGGATTGGATTAACGATATTGGACAACCTCTAATGAACGCGATACTTGCTAATAATAACGACGAAGTACTTTCGACGTTTGATGGAATGCAGAGCAGTGTAGCAATCAGTGACCTACAGCAAAAGTTCACTGCATTCCGTACTTTTGAAACAGACGCAATACAAGAAAAAGTTGCGGAGCTAAATGACCGAAATACAACATTAACATATAGCCTTTTTGGAATTTTAACATTAATCGCGACGGCTACAATTATCATCTTCACAATTATTTCTCGTAATATCGCAGGGTCGATTAACGAAGTAACCGATGCTATCCAAGATATGAATGCATCAGACGGGAAAGTACGGAAGCGAATTACTGCTAAGACGAACGATGAAGTGAAAGATCTCGTACTGGCAACAAATTCACTTCTAACCACATTGGAGAACCGTCAATGGTTCCAAACAAACTTGGCCGAGGTTGTAACAGCCTACCAAGGTGTCGATACACTCGATGAATTAGGTGAAGTACTGCTGAACTCGTTGACGACACGTACACATTCGGTATATGGCGCATTTTATATTCAAGATATCCGCAATAAAAACAAATTCAATAAGATTGCTGCCTTTGCGGAAACTGGCGACAATGTCGGACGTGAAAGTTTTGAAGTTGGACAAGGCTTCATTGGACAGAGTGTGAAGGAAAAACGGATTTTAAGCTATGATAATAAAGATAATAGCTTCCACTACTTAGAAACAGCACTTGGTAATATTCCAATTTCAAATGGTATTATTGTGCCAGTATTTTTCGGGCAGGAAGTCGTAGCTGTTTTTGAATTAGCTTCACTAAAACCATATAGCCAACTGCATCGTGACCTAATTAAAGAAGTCGTTGTACATTTAGGCGTAACGATTAACAGCATCATCGGTCGTATGGAAGTCATTCGTCTTTTAAATGAATCACAGGCGATGACGGAAGAATTGCAAGTTCAGTCAGAAGAGCTACAAACACAATCTGAAGAACTGAAAATGCAAACAGAAGAACTGACAACAATTAATGAACGTTTAGAAGAACGTACACGTGACGCGGAACAGAAAACACATGAGCTGGAAAAAGTACAGGTTGAGCTGAGACAAAGTGCAGAACAGCTTCGTCAAAGTTCTAATTACAAATCCGAGTTCCTGGCGAATATGTCGCATGAATTGCGAACACCGCTTAACAGTATTTTAATCTTGTCTGAAATGCTCGCGGAAAACCATGAAAACCATCTATCTGATGATGAGCTCGAATACGCAAAAGTCATCCATGATTCAGGTGAAGATTTACTGAACCTGATTAATGACATTCTCGACTTATCAAAAGTGGAAGCCGGAAAAATGGATTTATGGTTCAGAGAGATGGATGTATATGAAATACCACAGCATATTCAAAATTTATTTATGCCGATAGCCAATCAAAAAGGTCTGGAATTATCGGTGGATGTCGCAAATGATCTTGCGGAAATTTTCCATACCGATGTGAAAAGATTCCATCAAGTATTAAATAACCTGCTTTCCAATGCGTTGAAGTTTACAGAGGAAGGTTCGGTAACAGTTAAAGTGGATCGAGCACGTATTACACCGGCCATGAGACAGTTAAGCGACACATGGATTACGGTGAGTGTGACAGATACCGGTATCGGTATTCCGAAAAACAAGCAAAATATTGTATTTGAGTCGTTCCAGCAAGCGGACGGTGCTACTGTTCGTAAATATGGCGGAACGGGATTAGGCTTATCAATCTGCCGTGAAGTAACAAAACTTCTTGGCGGCTGGATTACTTTATCAAGTACTGAAGGTCAAGGTAGTACATTTACTGTTTACTTGCCAAGCTTACCTGATGGAAATGCTGCCCAAACGAACATTGCTGTACAGGAGGCTGTTTATACAGATGCTGCTCCGGCAATGGGTGTATCCAAGTCAATATTTGATGAAAAGCATATTTTGATTGTTGATGATGATTACCGTAATATTTACGCATTGCGCCAGGCATTGGAACATAAAGGTGTTCATATTCTAGAGGCGTCAAACGGCGTGGAATGTCTGAACATTTTACAGACGGCGACACGTGTTGATGCTGTATTGATGGATATTATGATGCCTGAAATGGACGGATATGAAACAATGGAGCGTATCCGCAAAGATTTACAATTACATGAGCTGCCGATTATTGCATTAACAGCAAAAGCGATGAAGCAAGACCAAGATCGTGCATTTGAAGCAGGGGCTTCCGATTATATTAGTAAGCCTTTAAACTTGGAACAACTATTCTCCGTACTAACGGTATGGCTCACAAGTGGGGAACGTTTACGAAATGTATAGAAAGAAGTTAGAAGTCCGCTTATTATTGGAAGCGGTATACTCATTATCAGGATTTGATTTCCGAAAGTATAATCAACAATCAATATTACGACGGATAGAACACCGGATGCGAATCAACAATTTTTCATCAATATCACAATTAACCGAATCGATTATTTACGATAAAGAGTTACTAAAAGTATTGCTGAACGATTTCTCGATTAATGTGACAGAAATGTTCCGGGATCCCTCTTTCTTTAGGGCGTTCCGGGAAGAAATCGTTCCTAAGCTGCAGCAGCTTGATAAAATCCGGATATGGCATGCAGGCTGCGCAACGGGCGAAGAAGTTTATTCCATGGCAATCCTGCTGCGGGAGGAAGGCTTGCTCGACCGCACGATGATGTATGCGACCGACATGAATGAAGATGTGCTGGAAAAAGCACAGCTTGGGGCCTTCCCTCTTCATAAAATGCAAGCCTATACGAAAAATTATATTTTAGCAGGCGGAAGAGAAAGCTTTTCCCAGTATTATAAAACGGATGACAGCTTTGCCTCTTTTCATCCATACTTAAGCGAAAACATCATGTTTGCCCAGCATAATCTGGCAACGGATAAATCATTTCAGGAATTTGATATTATCATTTGCCGTAATGTGCTCATCTATTTTACACCGGATCTGCAGCATGAAGTACACCATCTCTTTTACGATAGCTTAGCAATAAACGGATATTTGGGTTTAGGCGATAAAGAAACATTGCAATTTACGCCGCTCGTTTCCAAATACCGTACCATTAACGCAACAGAGCGAATCTATCAAAAGAGGTTGTAGTAAGTACTTTTAGTTACTCAATATATAGGAATCGAAATAAAAATGGCACATCTTTTACGGATGTGCCATTTTTATTTCGTATTAAATTATTTCTACATAGCAAAAACTCAATTTTTCTGTGAGAGAAAAATTGAGTTTTTATATTTAAAGACTTATTAATTAATCTAGTTTCCTTAACTATTGGCGCGCAATAATAATACACACATATCATCCGGCTGATTATGTTGCAGTTCACCCTTCAACAAGTAGTCAATCGGTGAAATGTCCGTCGACCAGTGTCTACTCGCAATTTTACATAGCTCTTTTTCAGATTCCAGATCACACGGACCCATTGCTTCCAGAACACCATCTGTAAAGAGGACAATTTGGATAGAAGAATTATATGGTATAACTGCTTTTTCAATTTTAATATCTTCCACAAATCCTACCGCATAGCTCGTCGACGTAATCGGTACTGTCTTTTCCCCATCAACTAGTGCATACCCTTTCGGATGCCCAGCATTTACGTATTCCACGGTCTTTTGCTTCGTATCGATAATAAAATACACACCAGTGAAATAGTACAATATATTTTCTTTTTCATTTTGCAGTAAATTCATATAACGATTCAATTCTGAAATAACACGCTTAGGGTCTGTCAGCTTCTTAATTGCCTCACGCAAAACAGATGAAATATACATACAAACAAGCGATGCGGACACACCATGCCCCATCATATCCAATAACATGACAGCATAGCGATCTTCATCAAGCTTGTCCCAATAGTACAAGTCTCCTGCCAAATTCGATGAAGGTAAATAAGAAGCTGTAATCGAGATATCCGGTTCATGAACAGGCGGACTTAATAGACTTTGTTGGACACGGGCTGCCAGATCCAACTCACTTTGAATAATTTTTTCCTGATTTGTATGCCAGTCCAGTTCTGATTTCAACCGTTTCCCTACACGTATACGAGCTAATAATTCTATTCGATTAATAGGTTTCGTTATGTAATCAATGCCGCCAACGTCCAAGGCTTCCGACAGCTTCGACTTATCTTCAAGAGCGGTAACGAAAATCACCTGGATATCTTTCCATTGTGGATTTTGTTTTAATATACGACAAGCTTCAATTCCATCCATCTCCGGCATCATAACATCCAATAAAATAACATTAACGTCATAGCACTTAGGGGCATTGGATGGATCTAGGTAGTCAAACATTTCTTTTGCAGATTGTACGGAAACAAACTTCTCATAACCATCACTTTTCAATATTTTTTCAATAACAAAGAGGTTAACTTGGTTATCGTCTACAACAAGAATGGTCATTACATCAACTTCTCTCTACTTTTTTAGATAAAGCATAATTCATTGCCCGTTACACCTAATTATACAGAAAACGACAGGTAAAAGAAATGAAGAGGCTTTTTTGTCGATATTTCAGTCTATAAGTCTCATTAACTTTGTACTATGTATAATATTAAGTAAACGATAGGCTTGTTCTGAAAGCTTCTACCTGTCTCTTTTTCTGCATGAACGAGCAGTACTTTATACCGAACAATTTATATAATTATCCTCATATATGTTTCCCACAAAAGAGAGATGGGTAAACATATAAGTTATGTTTTTTTTGAGAAATATTGCATAAAGTATTCTTTAAAGGGAACATAGGAAAAGGATAGGATGAAAAATATTTTGGTTCATGCCTCTCCATATAATCTTATCTATTGCATTTACAAGAGTACCCATATTATGATGAGCATAATTTAAAGAAAAGGATTCGATTTGATGAAAGAAATTTTGCTTATTCTATTATTACAACTGCTCTATGTTCCTTTATTTACTCTGCGGACAATTTTTTTAGTTAAAAATATTACAACGCTCGCATCACTGATCGGAATTGTTGAAATGCTCATCTATGTGTTTGGTCTGTCTCTTGTTTTCAGCGGCGATCAAGGTTTTCTTGCAATGGTCGTGTATGCAGTCGGGTTTGGTCTAGGGATCATTATCGGGACGCGCATCGAGCAAAAGCTTGCGATTGGCTATATATATGTAACGATTAATACACAAATCCGCAACGAAGAGCTGATACAAGTTATGCGAAATGAAGGGTTTGCGGTAACGACATACGTTGGTGAAGGCCGGGATAGTCAACGATACAAATACGAAATTTTAACGAAACGGAATCGTGAAAAGGAACTATTTATGCTTGTTCAGCATCATGAGCCGTCAGCCTTTATAATTTCTTATGAACCGAAGTCGTTTAAAGGCGGTTTCTTAGTCAAACGAATGAAGCAGCATAAGAAGCATAAATAAAAAAGTCCAATGAAGAAAGTGCAGTGTAGCGCTCCCCCTTCATTGGATTTTTCATTTTATTTCACTTTTTGAGCTGTTACTTTTTCCAGTTCCTGCCCTAAAAACTTAGCAAGCTGCAGCATTGCGTACTTTTCTTCTTTTGCCTCTGCATCCGAATTATAGTTCGTATTTGTATTGACATCATACGTAAATACTTCGCCTTTTGCATTGCGGATGAATTCAATGCCTGCTACATCAATTCCGCTGTCTTTCAGGAAATTCGCATAGTTTTCAAGCAGCTTTGTTTCGTTGTTTTCAACAATTTCGAATTTTGCACGCTGCTCTTTTGGCTCTTCCCCTACAGGACAGAATAGATCGCCAATTTGGCATACATCTGCTGGACAAAGCTCGAACCCTTCGGATGTATCCACTTGTACAGAGTAGAAATACTCGCCGCCAATAAATTCAACACGTGTAATATAAGATTCAGGCGACTCGATGTATTCCTGAATCAGCACAATGCCATCTACAGGCTCTTCATAATCCGGCTTCGCTAAATGCTCTTCCAATGCAGCGATCGAATAAAATAGCTGAACACCTAATCCTTTGCCTGCACGATTATGCTTCGTAATGAACGGTACGATATTCAATGCTTTTGCAGCTTCAACAACTTGCTGTTTCCCAACGGCAGCAATTGTTTTCGGTGTTTTGATTCCGTGCTTCTCCAGTGCTGTATACTGCTTCACTTTACTTAACTCTAAACGCAATGCATTACTGCCATTCAACACTTTTCTTCCGTGGAATTCCAGCCAGTCCAGCACTGCTCCTGTCAGTTCAGGTGCGTAACGGTGATCACGGGTATGTGAAGAGGCACTCATTCGATTATAAAATACACCTTCTGGAGGAGCCTCTGTTAAGTTAACAATCCCCTCGTCCAAATGCCATGATTCATATGGTAAGTTTAATTCTTCTAAACGATTTACTAAGTGACGCGTCCAATCATCATTTTCATGGATTACATAGATTTTTGCCATCTGCCATTCCTCCAATATTCATGCTTATGCTTTTACACAGAATTTTTCAACTTTAAAAATTATACTTTCATCATACATTAATTCATATGAAATTAGTATGATTTATTATCGTGTAATTAATAAATTTTAGGCTTAAAATAATAAAAGAACTCCATAGCGTTAACTAAGGAGTTCTTTTAACGTGAATACTCTGCTACTTTATTGCGCCCTGCCTGTTTTGCTCCGATATACAGTGCACGGTCGGCATTGCGTAAAAGCCCTTTCGTTTCATCCGTGTCATCCGGGACATTTGAAACACCGATACTCACTGTAATAAACACCAGCTCTTTCTGACCGGCTTCAGCTAAATCGGATTCAATTAAAAATGGTGTTACTTCTACACATTGACGAATTTCTTCACCTAATTGGACTGCCTCTTCCTTCGTCATATGCGGCAGAAGTATGACAAATTCCTCTCCACCATACCTAGCTAAAACCGCTTCTTCCGGAACAAAGTTTTCTAGTAGTTTAGCAAAGTTTTGAAGGATGATATTTCCCGCATGATGGCCATACGTATCATTAATCCGTTTAAAATAATCAATATCCATCATTAACAATGAAAACTGAAGGTGAGGATTCGCCTTAATCCGCTCTTGCTCTACCACTAGCATTTTATCTAAATAATGATAATTATATAGACCTGTCAATGCACATGTCTCACTTTTCTCAACTGCCGCGCTTAAGTATTTCGCTTTTTCCAGAGACACGGCAAAATACGTCGACAGTAAGTGAACGATATCCATCTGATACTTTTCAAATGCATTCTTTTTGCGTGCCGTTAAAATTAATGTTCCTTCCGTTTTTTGGTTGCGGTGTATTGGAACAATCATGACACTATTCATATCATGCGGGAGGAAGTCCGGCGCATCTTCTTTCCATTCTTTTGCACTAGAGAATACCTTTTTGTCTTCTGTTTGAAAGCAAATATGAATAAATGAATCGCGGATTGAATCTGAATCAGCCTGAATTTCGATATCTTTTCCATCTACTCTTGCACGCAAAATCACATATTTCCCTTGAATATTATCGACAAGATACATCGCATCATGTGCAAAGAGCTGACTCACCCGGTGCATAAACAGTTCAATAATTTGCTGGGCGCTTAATCTGTCTGCCAACTCATGACCAAACTCGCTTGCTTTACTGAGTGAAAAGTTGACCCGTTCCGAAATATTATACATTTTTGCAATAAATGTTATCGCAAAAAACGGAATGCCAAGCAGGAAAATGGCCGGCGCCCCAATTTCATTAATCAGGATAACTAATGTAATGGCAAACGGGATTGTAATGGTCGCACTGCCGTAATCCCATAATATATGCTCACTAAAAAACTTTTCGTTTTCACCTGTAAAGCGATCGCGTACATATAAAATCGTATGGTTGATAAACAAATGGAACCCGACAAATACCGTTCCGTAAAGCAGTAAATGCGTTAAATTCGAATTCCCTACTTCAAATCCCGCTAAATGAACAATGCCTGCAGCGAAAAACGACGTATAGGCAAACATCCAAGAAGTAAAGATGATTCGGTAAAACGCATCTTTATGGTTTCTCATCTGGTAAATAATCGGTAAAATACTTAATTGGACAATCAGCATTTCCGCCCCGACGCCATACAGCAAAAAGGCTGCCAATGTGACCCATTGTGAAAGAATAATCGTCGTGTTTCCAATTTGGAATGGAATGGCTGTTGTGATGAGCGCGAATATCGATAAATACACAAAAATTTTCCAGTCGATCGGCTGTTTTGGAAACAGAAAATATAGGCCGTACATGAGGGGTAGCCCAGTAGCTAACCAAAGCAATAATACGTTCTTTTTCGTTCTTTGATTAAATTCCATACTTGCCCCTCCCTTTTAACTGAAATGTCTGATAACAATTATTATATCATGTCTATTAAGGAATGTAGCATGTTTTACTTCCTAATTTTTTATTTCTATTATCCTAATATTTAGAGAATTTCTAGGTTTTTAGCTATAGTATACTGTAAAATAATAACATAATATTACGATTATTCAATAAAATTATTTGAATTTAGTCAAAAAATGTAAATTGTTTATTTTGATTGTTGGATTACTTTTTCTACACTGTCCCATACATAAATCTCTTCATCTAATGTCTTACCTGCTATACATAATTGTACCGTTTTGACATATTCAGCCCCATAATATTGGTAAAACTGTTTTGTTTTATTGTCTGCTAATACATCCACATATACTTTTTGATAGCCTTGTTCTAAAAAGGAAGTCATGATTTGATTTAATAGCTTTTTCCCAACGCTTTGGCCATGCCATTCTTCAAGTAAATAAATCGAAGTTAAATCACTTGCTCCAACTTCTTTATTTGTACTACGTGTGCCCCCTGTGACAAAGCCTATAATTATATTTTCATTTTCTGCTACAAAAATCGTATTTGTTTGATCTGAAATATTATTTTCCCACAGTTTTGTACGTTGTTCATAGCTTAATTCATCTAAAAAGCTTTGGGGAATAATGCCTTTATATGTAGTTCTCCAACTATCAACATGCACTTTTGCAATCCCCGGTGCATCGTCTCTATTTGCTTTTCGAATATTCATCCCTTCTCTTCCCTTCTAAATTCCAGTATTTCAAATTGCTCCACTTCTCCTGTTTGCATATCTTTCATTTCATACTGTCCTGACTTAATTTCATTTTCTCCTAAAATGATCACTTTCCGGATATTTTCGCGGTTTGCCTTCTCCATTGCTTTCCGCAATTTCTTACCACTCAGTTCAACTTCTACACGATTTCCCTGCTGACGTAATTGCCATGCTAAACGCAGTGCTTCCTTTTCCGTATTTAATGGAATAATAAAAATATCCACCAATGCCTGATCTGCACTATTTTCTCTTTGCTCCATCGCTGTATAAATAACATCCAAACCAAATGAGATACCTACAGTCGAAAACTTTTCCTCTGAACCGATCAATCCACCAATTGCATTATCGTAACGGCCACCGCCTCCAATACTTGATTTAATTACACCATCTTTTAGAAATAGCTCATAAATGGAACCTGTATATATTTCCAGACCTCGAGCTAGAAATGGATTAAACACACAACTTTCACCAACATTTAAAACTTGTAAATAATCCTGCAGCTCGATTAATTCTTCATAGCCTTGTTTAATTAATTCATTCTCCTCTCGGTACTTCTCAAAATAGGCAATTGTCGGATTGGCATTTAAAAATTGCTTAATTAACTCAATCGTTGAAGGTGAAAGGTTCTGTTCTTCCAGTTCTTTCAGTAAAGTAACTTGGTCTATTTTCTCCATTTTGTCCAGTATGAGAATGACGCTATTTATTTTTAGTTGAGGGACTTTAAAGTATTGTAATAACCCTGCCAATAGCTTGCGATTATTGAATTGAATCAACATCTCAATATTTAGCTTGTTAAAAGCATCGATTGTCATCACCATCAGTTCAGCTTCTGCAGACTGTGACTCGATACCGACTACATCCACATCGCATTGAGTAAATTCTCTAAATCTCCCTGCTTTAATCGGTCCATCCCGAAAGACTTTTCCGATTTCATAGCGCTTAAATGGCATTGAAAGCTGTGGATTCATCGCAATTACTTTCGCAAAAGGTATCGTCAAATCATAACGAAGCGCTAAATCGCGTTCTCCTCGATCTGTTAATGTGTACATTTCCTTTAATATTTCAGCCCCGCCTGCATATTTGGAAGCCATTAACTCTGTATAGTTTAATATCGGCGTCTCCAATGGCTTACAACCGTACAACATAAACGTATCTTCTAAAGTGCGCCGAATGTTGCGTCTTACAACTTCCTGAGCCGGCAAGTAATCCTGTGTTCCTTTTACATTTTGATAGTCCATTTTATTCATACGAATCCTCCTGTTTTTGAGAAATAAAAAAATCGTATAATGATAAAGCTCCAAAACGGCTTTATTATACGATTCAATGCGAAAAAGTCTTCCTATTCATTATTAAAAATTTAATAAAGATAGCAAGACTACTTAGTATGAAGATGTAATTGTGCAAACTGCTGTTGAGTATAAATGAACCCTTTCATAAAGTTTCCCCCTTTTTAATTACTACACTATACTGCATGCTTCCAGATTGTGTCAACTTAAGTTTCAGAATTTTCTTTTTATAGTTAGGGAAGTACTCGTTTAATTTGAGGTGTTCTAATATGACTTTACGATTTTCTAATAACGCTTGGACCTTTTCTAATATCCCCAAGTTATCTTCTAATAAAATTTCGATTACCCATAATCTCCCAAAAATTATTAATTTTCTGCATAATTTTTTTATTTCATTTATTAAATGACAAGTATACGTTAAAATTGAAAATGTTGGAGGTCGAACCTCTACATAATGTATTTAAAGTAAAGGACTGATGAAATGAAAAGAAGATGGTTGTTTTTGATGAGTCTTCTCGTTGTAGTCGTGCTCTCTGCCTGCTCACAGAAGTCAGAGGAAGAGAAAAAGGAACGGGTGAAAATTGGGGTCATGCTGTCAGATGCAGGACTTGGTGATCAGTCGTTTTCAGATATTGCTTTTGAAGGTCTCGAAAAAGCACGCGATGAATTAAATATAACATTTGATTACCGTGAACTTGAATTTACCGGTACATATAAGCAAGGGCTGGAAGAGCTCGTTGAGGAAGGTCAGGATCTGATCATTGGAATCGGGTTTACGGTCCAGGAGGATATGGAGGCCGTTGCCGCTGCCAATCCGGACGAGCAGTTTTTATTGATCGATGCTGTGTCGGACTTGCCGAATGTTCATAACATAACATTTAAAGAAGATGAAGGTTCCTACTTACTCGGTGCACTCGCTGCGATGAAATCAGACAGCAATACAATCGGATTTATCGGTGGTGTTGAAAATGAGGTAATCGAACGTTTTGAAACCGGGTTTAAAGCAGGTGCCAAACAAGTAAATCCCGATACAGAAGTGTTATCCGTTTATGCGGGGAATTTCGGTGATGATCAGCTTGGTGCTTCCATTGCACAGAATATGATTGAACAAGGCGCGGACTTTATTTATCCCGCTGCAGGCTTTACAGGTGTTGGCTCCATTTTAGCGGCACAGAAAGCCGGTGTTTATGCATTCGGCGTGGACAGCGATCAGTTTTTCCTTGCAGAAGATACGATTGTTTCTTCCATGCTGAAACGGGTAGATACAGCTGTTTATCAGGCAATTAAAGAAGTTTCGGAAACGGGGACCCTTTCGGAAAAAGATAAAGTGCTTGGCATTAAAGAAAATGGTGTAAGTCTAGCACCAATCCGTGTCGTGAATTTAACTGCACAGGAACAAAAGCAAATTGAAAACCTACAGCAGGAGCTTGCGGACGGGCAACTGACGATTAAGTAGAAGAAAGGGTCGTACAACAGTGAAATTAAAACAAAAAATATTAATATTGGCATTGTTACCGCTAATATTAGCTGTCTGTATTATCGCTTATAATATTAGTCAGCTTATGAGCCTGAATGCATCAACGGAAGAAGTGGTGGATTCCTTGGTTGCTGTTGAGGAATTAAACAGCTCGGTACAAAGCCTGCAGAAATCATTGAGCGTCTATTCGATCAATGTGTCAGAAAACAACAAGTATAATATTGAAACAGATTTAGCACGAACAGAAGAAATATACAATAGTCTGCAAAGCAGTTTTTCAACAGATCGCCAACGTCAGATTAGTGCACAATTTGAAGAAAAATTCACTAAAATTGCTGAAGCGACTACAGCTTCCCTACAGGAAACAAATGTGGCGGAAATTAAGCGCCAATCCCAGCGTACACGAGGAATTGTCAATGATGTAATCGAGTTGAAACGTGATGTCAGTGCATACTATACCGCAATGCAGCAAGAGCTTGGCAATAAAATTAATGCCATTACATGGATTTCCATTATTTCAGCGATCGCACTGATTATTGTAAGCGTTGTATCGGCCCTGTATTTTACAAACAGAATTGTTGGCCGCATTAGTCGATTAACTGCAGGTGCAAAAGAAATTGCTGCAGGGAATTTAAATGTGCAGTTTGAGGATAAAGAGTCTGACGATGAAGTTGGCGAACTGCAGGTTTCATTCCGCCAAATGACCGGCAACTTAAAGGAAATCATTACACATGTATCGGACAGTTCAGATCAGGTTGCAGCATCTGCCGAGGAACTGATGGCCAGTGCCGATGAAACAATGCTTGGCACAGAACTGATTTCCACTTCCATTCAAAATGTATCGGATGCAGCGGACAAGCAAAAAGAAATGTCGAATGTCTCTGCCTCCTTTGCACATAAAGTATTAGAAGAAGCTGAGGAAATTGCGAATCAGGCGAATCAGGCAACAACATTGTCTAATTCAACAAATGAAAAAATTGAAAAAGGTTCGGTATATGTTGAAAACACTGTATCTCAAATGAATCTCATTCAATCAACAGTCGATGAAACAGCTGATTCTTTAACACTTCTTGCTAGCCGTACGACTGAGATCGTCAATATACTAAATCTTGTACAGGATATTTCCGATCAGACGAACCTGCTTGCCTTGAATGCTGCAATCGAAGCAGCGCGTGCGGGTGAAGCTGGTAAAGGCTTTGCCGTTGTCGCGGATGAAGTGAAAAAACTGTCCGAGCAGACGAAGCAGTCGGTATCCGATATTTCGCGAATTGCCGTTGAGATTGAAAATGATACGACGACAACCGTTTCATCTATTCAGCAAGTGAAGGATCGCGTCAATGCGGGGATCACAATTTCGTATGATACGAAGGCAACGTTTGACGAAATTCTGGCTATTATCGGTCAGGTACAAAACCAGGTAACCGAAATTACAGCTGTGTCTGATAGTATTCATTCGAAAATGGCAACTGTATCAGAGCAATCACTGCAAATGGCGGCAGTCTCCGAAACTACGGCCGATAATGCCGTGTCGGTTGCATCCGCTTCTGAAGAGCAGCTTGCCTCGATGTCAGAAGTAAATACCGCAGCAGGTTCCCTTGCCCATCTTGCCGAAGAGCTACAAGGTATTGTGGCGAAGTTTAGAACTTAATTGTATGCCGAAATCCTTTTATAGGGTTTCGGTTTTTTTATAGGGTTGGGTGGTTTTATTAGAAGTTTTCTTTTAATGGACTTCTGATGCGAGATGTTTGCTTATGTAGCGGTTTGCGGGATATGGTTTGCTATTTTATTAGAAGAGTTGCGCATGATATTAGAAGATTGCGATGGGTTATTAAAACATCGACAAAGTTTATTAGAAGTTTTCAATAGATGGGCTTTTGGCTGAGGTAGTTTTCCTTGTTTTGCGGTATGTGGTTTACGGTTTGGTGTTTTATTAGAAGAGTTGCATCCGATATTAGAAGATTGCACCGTGATATTAGAACATTCACTGACTTTATTTGAACATCTCGGATACTTGTTAGAACAACGGGCACTTATATTAGAAAATCCAAATTTTATTAGAACATTTTTCGCTATATTAGAACAACCCGGCAATATATTAGAAAATGCACCCCAGAAACATAATTCCATACATTAAACTGGAATATGACGAAATATCGTACTTAAAACAATAGAAATATTACTTAATGCCAAAACTTTAATTTAAGACTAAATAAGTATTCCCTCTTTTCAAAAGTAAGTCTTAAGTACTTTGAATTTAAACCGAAGTTATAGATATATTTTAACTATGACATTCGGAGGAAAATAAATATGAATATTGGAAAGAAACTTTTCGGTAGCTTTGGTATCGTTATTGTAATTCTCATTTTTCTTTCAATTTTTTCTGTCATTAAAATGACTGAAATCGATAAGGATTATTCGTTCCTAATTGAAGATCGAGTATACAAAGTAACGGAACTATCGGAAATCCAAAATGCGACATCATTACAAGGGCTGTATATCCGCTCTTATGTTTTACGTCAGGATTCAGCTGATTTAGAAAACCTTACTACTCAAAGAGAAACGATTGCAGAAAAAATCGGTGAAATCGAAGGATTATTTAGAACTGCTGATATGCAGGAACAAATTAATACTTTAAAAGAAAATCAAGCTTTATATAATGACTATGTTTCTCAAGTTATTGACTATATAGATAACGATGAATTTGAAAAAGCTAATAATATGCTATTTGAATTCGCGGTACCTGCTAACCGCTCGATTCAGCAAACAATCAACAACATTGTTGATGTTCAAAAGGAACAAATGCATACAACAAGCGACGAAACAACAGCAAGTGCAAAAATCAGTAAAACACTCATGATTACCATTTCCGTTATTGGTATTTTACTTGCATCATGCTTAGCCATCTTTATTACACTCAACATTACTCGCCCTTTACACAGATTAACAAATGCGGCACATGTGATTGCGAACGGTGATTTACGAGAAGAAGATGTTCATGTGAAAACAAAAGATGAGATTGGCGAACTTGCGGCTGCCTTTAATGCAATGAAAGCCAGTCTTTCCAGCTTAATCAGTAATGTATCGTTGAACGTTTCAAGTACAACAGCTGCTTCAGAACAGCTGGCGAGCAGTACCGATGAAGTGTCGGCTGCTTCTGCTGACATTGCAAAACGTGTGGAAACCGTTGCAGAAAGCGGTAGTAATTCTGCAGCAATCGGTAATGATTGTGCTGTTGCTATGGATGAGACAGCTCAAGGTGTAAGCCGAATCGCTGAAGCCGCGCAAGTATTGAACTCTCATGCGATGGACATGCAGACAATTGCAGGAGAAGGTGGTCATACATTACAGACAGCCGAACAGCAAATGTCGGTTATTCAGCAATCTTCTTATGAAACAAAAGAAAAAATTAAACAGCTGAGCAGACAATCTGCCGAAATCGAGAACATTACAAAAGTGATTACGGATATTACAGATCAGACAAACTTGCTTGCTCTAAATGCAGCAATTGAAGCAGCCCGTGCAGGAGAACATGGGAAAGGGTTTGCCGTTGTCGCTGACGAAGTGCGCAAACTGGCAGAGCAATCGAAAAACTCGGCCTCACAAATTGCCGGCCTCACATCGACAATTCAAAAAGATACGAGAGAAGTTGAAGAAAGCGTCAATACAACAGCTCAAAATGTCGATCAAGGTGTTGTCTACTTACAAAATGCGCAAGTTTCATTTAATCATATTGTCGGGTCGATCACAGAGATGACTGCTCAAATTCAGGAAGTTTCTGCATCGTCCGAACAAATTTCCGCAAGTACCGAGGAAGTTGCAGCATCTATTGCTGAAATGGCTCATGCAGCTAACAGCGCTGCCGGTGAGATTGGCATTGTCCTATCAGCAGTTGAAGAACAAACTGCTACAATGCAGGAGATTAACGAGGTCGCCCAATCATTGAGTGAAGGTGCTGTCGGAGTTCAAGAACAAATCAATCTATTTAAAGTGTAGAAAACATAAAAAACGCAAAAGCTGCAAATCAGCTTTTGCGTTTCTTTGTATGATTGGATTCTACTAAACTCTAATCCAACGTATTAATCTGCTTGTACCATTTTTACTAGCACACTAGCTAATGCTTTCTTTTCGTTTTCATCTGCTACTTTCCATAATTCTTGCAGCACTTTCTCTTCACTGTTTCGAGGTTCTTCGTTTTTAGCTAAATGATCCGCTACAAACTTGGCGCCTTTTGCCAACATGTCATCGCTCAAACCTAATCGTTCACCTTTAGCAAGCTGGTCGTTCAAATAACTTTTGAACGTTGAAAAACTTTCTAAAATCTGATCTTTTTTTTCAGGAGATAATTCTTCAAGTTTCTTGTTAATGTTATTCAATTCACTCATTTTGTAATTCCTCCTAGATTGTGTTTTGGCGTTCCTCTAACAATTACCCGCCTTATTTGTAATTAAACTTTATTTTAATAAAAGCTATTATTTTGAACTACATAACGGTGATTGTCCGGTCTTTATCTATTTGTTTAAATTATTTTCGGTTTTTTCGATATGTTCCATAATTCGTTTATGATGACGGACATCCCGCTTCGTAATAGGAATGACTTCATGTCGGATCATTTTAAAGAAGGATAAAATGAGTAAGAGCATGACGACAGTAAAAGGAAGGGCTGATATGAGGGAAGCTGTTTGCAATGCTTCGAGCCCGCCTGAAAACAATAGTACACTTGCAATCGCAGCGATTAATACACCCCATATTACTTTTAATCGATTATGAGGGTTCATTGTCCCTTTATCCGTCATACTTGCCATAATAAATGTAGCTGTATCTCCTGATGTAATAAGGAAAATAACAATTAAAACAATCCCTAAAATCGAGGCGATCGTTGTTAACGGAAGCTGTTCCAGCATAAGGAACAAGGCGACAGTCAGATCAGTATCAACTGCTTCGGCGATTGTTGTGCCTTTGTTCAAATCAAAGTAAAGTGCTGAACCGCCAAATACCGCAATCCAGAAACAAGAGATAACCGGCGGAATGATTAAAACGCCGACGATAAATTCACGGATTGTACGCCCTTTCGATACACGTGCTACGAACGATCCGACAAAAGGTGACCAGGCAATCGCCCACGCCCAATAGAAAATTGTCCAATCCTTCACCCACGTTCCCCCTGCATACGGCTGCAAACGTAAGCTATACTGTACGAAATTCGTAATATAATCACTGATTGCTAAAACGAAACTTTCCAATATGAAAACTGTAGGGCCTGTAACAAAAACAAATACTAGTAAAATCAAGGCCAAGTACATGTTTACATTACTCAATATACGAATCCCCTTTTGTAGACCGCTTATAGAAGATGCCATATATCCAATGAAAACTACCCCTATAATTGCTAACTGTACCCAAATGGAAATCGGTGTATTAAAGACGGCATTTAAACCACCGTTTGTTTGCAGAACACCTAATCCGATTGACGTAGCAACACCCATTACTGTAGCAATAACAGCCAAGATATCAACTGTATTTTTAATGCCCTGATTTGTTCCTGTGACAGGCTCTAACGCCGTAGATATTAACAAATCTCTTTTTTTGTTGAATTGCATATAGGCCATAACTAACCCAATGATCGCAAATACGGACCATTGGCTAATCCCCCAGTGGAAAAAGGCATAGCCCATTGCGAGACGGGCCGCATCCGTTGTTTGCGCCTGGACATCGTTAAATGGTGTTTTAAAGTAATGACTCATCGGCTCGGCCACACCCCAGAAAACTAACCCAATTCCAAGGCCGCCCGCAAATAACAGCGCAATCCATGTATGGAATTTAAATTCCGGTTGTGCATCTTTTCCTCCTAGACGGATTTTCCCGTACTTGGATATGGCCAGTACGAACAGAAACAAAATAATAATAAAAACGGATAGCAAGTAGAACCAGCCAAAATAATCGGTTGTCAAACCAAATAAATATGTAGCAACATTACTGAAGGCTTCTGGTGCGATGCTTCCAAAAATAACACAGATTAATATAAATACTGCTGAAACTGTAAATACAGTATTCGAAAAACTTTTCCCTTTCATATGTTCACCTCTTTAAATACATTGAAGAGAAATTACCCATATTATGCTATTTTTAAACATCATTACAAAGGCTGTTACTATTTTTATATAATTATTTCGGCTTTGCTCAGTGGATTCTTCGCTAAATTTTATTATTTGCCAAAATACCAAGCCGACGCATTCGTATAGAAGATTTTATCGCTGGCTTGTTCATCAAAAAGTTGCTGGATCAGCGTAATGTCCGCAATTTCAAATGGTCGTTTTGCCCGGGTGGATGGCAAGTCCGTCCCGAACATAAGTGCATCCGGGTTAATGCTGTAAATTTCCGGCAGTGCTTTTTTTACATCTAATTCAACTCGGCCAAAACCGGCCGCTTTCACACGTACCCCTTTATCGACCAGCTTCAGTAAATGCGGCAGCCCTTCTTCCGATAACCCTAGATGATCGATCGAAATAGCCGGTAATTTCTCAATCGTTGCAGCAATTTCAGGCAATTCTTTCGCATCGATATACAGCTCGCTATGCCAGCCGACTAGTTCATGCACACGTCTCGCAAAATAATCGAGCTTCGATAAATCTTCCGAGCCACCGCGTTTAATGTTAAAACGCAATGCCCTCACACCATTTTTGTGCAATGCTTCAATTTCTTCGTCTGACACCGTATACGGCAATTGGGTCACACCGCAAAATGCCGGGCCCAGCTGATTCAACGCATGCAGTAAATATGTTTGGTCAAATCCTTGAAATGACCCTGAAACAATTGCCCCGCCTTGAACCGATAAATCTTTTGTTTCTTCGCTATATGCTGCAACGTCATAGCTTGGCGGCATATACCCCTGACTTTCGATAATCGGAAACTGATAATCGATAATATGAAAATGCGCATCAAAAATTCTCATTATTCTAACCCCTTTTGTTTTTACTATATATTTTTTGTTAATATATGTCTCTTAACGTGCGCTGTTTTATATATTTTTTTGCCCCCCTCTTTAAGTCCATTATTATTAATTTAATCTTTCCAAAAAAAGTCGAAAGAACCAGAGCGATTGGTCTAATTGAATCAAATTGTCCATCAATTGTTGACGAGTAATGGTTTAAGGCGTAGCATAGCCGTTACAACACATTGATAATGATTATCAATATCATTAATTGATTTGTTAATAATTGAAGATTGATTAAAGGAGGTTTCAACCCATGTTGAATGGATTTACACCGTGGCCTGCTGATCGAGCTGAATTTTATCGGGAAACTGGTTGTTGGGTAGGTTTAACTTTCGGCCAGATGCTTGAAAATCGTGCTCGTCAATTTGCTGACAATGTGGCGGTTATTGATAATAAACGATCACTTACATATGCACAGCTTAATGAGCGTGTGGACCAGTTGGCAACCGGTCTTTTGCTGCTTGGGATTCAGAAAGAGGATCGTGTCGTTGTACAGCTTCCGAATGTGGCGGATTATGTGGAAATTGTATTTGCCCTATTTAAGATTGGTGCATTGCCTGTCTTTTCACTACCCTCTCACCGTTTCAATGAGATTCGCTACTTCTGCGAATTTGCGGAAGCGAAGGCTTATATCGTAATGGATCATTTTGGGGGCTTTGACTACCGCGGTCTTGCGCGAGAAGTTCAGCACGCAGTTCATTCGCTGGAGCATGTCATCGTTCTTGGCGAGCCGCAGGAGTTTGTGTCATTTGATTCACTATTCAGTACACAATCTATTGAGTTTCCTGAAGTTAGAGGTAGCGAAGTAGCCTTCTTGCAGCTATCTGGCGGGAGTACAGGAATTTCCAAGCTAATTCCGAGAACGCATGATGAATATATGTACACGATTAAGTTGAGTGTTGAACAATGCCAGGTGACCGAACAGACGGTATTTTTGGTTGTGCTACCGGTTTCTCATAATTATCCGATGAGTTCCCCAGGTATATTGGGAGCCCTTTATGCTGGCGGTAAAATCGTTTTAAGTTCTTCGCCTAGTCCGGATGTTGCATTCCCGCTTATTGAAAAGCATTGTGTGACAATGGTGCCGCTTGTTCCTTCCCTTGCGCTGCATTGGCTGGATATGAAGCCGAATCATACGGATGATTTATCGAGCTTGGAAGTCATGCTTGTTGGCGGCTCGAAATTCAGTGCTGAAGCAGCGAAACGTGTGCGTCCTGTATTTGATTGTCAACTGCAGCAAGTATTTGGAATGGCGGAAGGTTTGGTCAATTACACACGATTGGATGATCCTGATGAAATTGTCATCTATACGCAAGGTCGCCCGATGTCCCCTTATGACGAGGTGAAAATCGTGGATAATGAAGACCAGGAATTGCCAATTGGCGAGACAGGACATCTGTTGACGCGTGGGCCATATACGATCCAAGGGTACTATAAAGCGCCTGAACATAATGAAAAAGCGTTCACAAAAGATGGTTTTTACCGGACTGGTGATATTGTCCGATGCACGAAAGATGGTTATTTAATCGTAGAAGGCCGAGCAAAAGATCAAATAAACCGCGGCGGGGAAAAAATCGCGGCGGAAGAAGTGGAAAATATGCTGCTTGCCCACCCTGCTGTCCATGATGCGGCAATTGTCGGGATGCCTGATTATTATATGGGTGAAAAAAGCTGTGCCTTCATTATTCTAAGAAATGCGGATGTAACGAAACGCCAGCTAAAGTCATTTTTGCGTGAACGTGGGCTGGCTACTTATAAAATTCCGGATGAAATCTTATTTGTAGAGCAATTTCCGCTGACCCATCTAGGCAAAGTTTCGAAAAAAGATTTGCGCCTTTTACTTGAACAGCAATTACAACGTTAAAATACTGAATATTAAGAAAAGAAGGTTGATAATATGACAACTCAAACTGATTTTACAATGGAACAGCTGCGCGAACTTGTTGCTCAATATGTGACAGAACCGATTGATACGATTGCAGATGAAGATTATTTACTGGATGTCGGGATCGATTCCATCACGATGATGACAATCGTTGAAGAACTCCGTCAAAAAGGCTTTGCACTTACATTCATACAGCTTGCCGATGAGCCAACAATCTACGGATGGCATCGTCTGATCAAACAATCGATGGCAGATTACGGAGGTTGAGTCGAATGGCTGAATTACGTTTCCCTTTAACTGAAGCTGCCGCAGGGATTTGGTATGCCCACCATTTAACGGAAAGCCCATTATACAATACAGCGGAGTACTTACATATTCAGGCTCCGATCGACTCCACCCTGCTGTTACAGGCAGTTGATGCCACAATCGAGAGCGCGGTTGGACTACATATCCAATGTTCGGAGGAAGAAGGCTCACTTTTCCAGACGATCCCTTCTTCGGTTCAGTTTCACTCTCAACAGATTAGTTGTTCAACGGGTGAAGCGTTTCAACATATGCAGGAAGATGTCGGAACATTGCTTCATTTAACAAAGGACAACTTTGTACGCGCCATTTTATTTTCGGTGTCTGCCGAAGAACATTTCCTTTATTTGCGCATTCACCATCTTGTCAGTGATGCGTATAGTTTCCGGTTACTGTTCCAGCAAATTTCCGAGCGCTATTCGGCTTTGCTTCATCATGAATCATTTACAAAACAGTTTGGTGACTATGTTCAGATGGTCGAGCAGGAAGTGCAGTACAGAACTTCCGATAAGGCAACGGCGGACGCTGCCTACTGGTTATCCAAAATGCAAGGAACCGAAGTCATTTCGCTCAGCAAAAAAAAGAGTGGTCGTATGGGACAGATTATTTTGTACCCCTCTTCCCTTTCTGCCGCTACATGGGCGAAATTAGAAACATACAGTAAGCAGCTGCATGTCAACATACAGGAAGTCGTTACTGCAGCAGTTATTGCCTACACAAAACGGATGTCACAGGCAGAGGATGTGATTGTCGGCATTCCGTTGATGAACCGTTTTGGTCATAAGTCATTGTCCGTACCAAGTACACGAGTAAATGTTTTGCCTTTGCGTGCAACGTTCACGACTGAGGAAACTTTTGAACAGCTTTGTATAAACGTAAAAAGCTTCATGACGGAGATGAAGCAGCATCAGTTGTACCGTCAAGAACAGCTGCGCCGTGATTTGCGGCTGACATCCGATGACCAGCTGTATGGTCCGGAAATTAATTTCATGCCGTTCTATGAAAACTATCTGTTCGGAAATGTCGAGGTAGAGAACAAGAAAGTTGTGACAGGGCCTGTTGAAGATATTTCATTTAATTTCTACAGCACGCCAAATGGAATGCAGTTTGATCTTGTAGCCAATTCGGATCTTTATGAACAGACAGAAGTGGAACGTCATGCCGCACGTTTCCTACAATTGCTTGAGTTATTGGTAGATCAAGCAAAAACACCGCTGTTCAACTTGCCAATGTTATTGCAAGAAGAAGCGGCCCTTTTTAAAGCAAAACAAGGCCCTGTCAGTGAGCTGAAAAATGCCACTGTGTATGAATTGTTCAAAAAACAGATGGAAAATATGCCTGGTGCAACCGCTGTTCAGATGAATGATACATCTATTTCCTATGCAGAACTGGATCTGCTTGTCGGTCGGATTGCGCATCAGCTGAAAGCGCATGACATTGGGCTCGAAGACTTTGTCGGAATTTGCATGGACCGTTCGATTGAAATGGTCGCATCGATGCTTGCCTGCTTCAAGATAGGTGCTGCCTACATTCCAATGGATCCTACTTATCCGGCAGAACGGCTACTTTATATGATTGAAGATGCTCGTCCTAAAATTGTGCTCGTAAATGGTGAGGTTTCATTTATTGCAAAAGGAACACCGATTGTGACATTACACCCTTCGAAGCAAATTTATGAACCGATTGCCACTTGTATTGGACAAACAGCTTATATGATTTATACGTCTGGATCTACCGGAAATCCAAAAGGTGTCGTTGTTGAAATGCCAAGCTTGGTTAACTTTTTACAAGCGATGCAGCATCAATTTACATTATCTGAAAAGGACAATTTACTGGCGATTACAACGATTTCTTTCGATATTTCGGCATTGGAGCTTTATTTACCGTTGCTCTACGGGGCATCTATTCATCTGGCGACAAAAGAACAAGTACAAGATCCGGTTGTGATGCAGTCGCTGATCCAGCAGCAAAACATTTCCATCATGCAGGCTACACCGACTGTTTGGCAGATGATTGTACAGTACGCAAAAGATGCGCTGAAAGGACTTACTGTTCTTGTCGGTGGTGAAGCCCTTTCAAAAAGCCTTGCGCAGGCACTACTGGAAGCAGGAGCTACCGTTCACAACATGTATGGACCTACCGAAACAACAATCTGGTCAACTTGCACGGAAATTCGTCCGCAAGATACTCCTTCATTAGGTAATGCAATCGACCGGACAGACATTTATGTGCTCGATACCATGCTGCAGCCCGTTCCGATTGGTGTCGTTGGAGAATTGTATATTGCTGGTGACGGACTGGCGCGCTGTTATCATAATCGTCCAACCTTAACGGCAGAGCGTTTTGTTGCACATCCATTTGCATCCGGAAAACGCATGTACCGGACAGGAGATTTAGTCGTGTGGCAGGAGGATGGCAGCCTTCATTATATTAGCCGGGCCGACCACCAAGTCAAAATTCGTGGCTTCCGTATTGAATTAGGCGAAATCGAAAATGCCCTTGAAGAAATCACTTCAATTGAACAAGCCGTTGTGATGATCCGTGAAGATCAGCCGGGTCATAAACGAATCGTTGCCTATGTTGTTGGGAATGAAACAGAGGAACAATGCAGACTGGAGCTAGGAGAACGTTTGCCGGATTATATGGTACCTGCTCATTTTGTTTTCATGGAGGCCTTCCCATTAACGAATAACGGAAAAGTCGATCGGAAAGCGCTGCCGCAGCCTCATGTTTCGAATGTTGCAAAAGCGAAACCGACAACGCGTACAGAAGAAACGATTTGTATGTTCTTTGAAAATATTTTGAATCTCAATTCAGTGGGAATCGATGAAAACTTCTTCCAGCTAGGAGGGCATTCCCTGCTCGCAACCGAGCTGCTGTTGGCATTACGGAAAACATTTGCTATCGATTTATCAATCTCCGTCATTTTCAATCAGCCTACTGTAAAAGAGCTGGCACAAGCTGTGGACAAAGCAAAGAAAAAGACGCTCGCTGTAATCGACAGACAGCAAGTTGAAAAAATTCCTTTATCGCATGCACAGCGCAGTTTATGGTTTATCCAGCAGCTGGAGGAATCAAGTGCTTCTTATAATATTCCGCTTGTTTATACATTTGATCAGCCGATAGATGTATTAAAACTGATTAAATCCATTGGTAAAGTGGTAGAAAAACATGCCATTTTACGTACGGTTTATCCTGCAGTGGATGGGGTGCCCTATCAGAAAATCGTTGAGGATACGCCGAAAGTGCTGATTGAGGAAGTGAGCCCTGAAGAGGTGCCGGCTCAAATTAATGCGTGCACTCGCTATGCGTTTGATTTGAAACATGAACCCGGCTTTCGTGTAACGCTCATTAATACGAACACATTGGTCGTTGTATTCCACCATATTAGTGCTGATGGCTGGTCACTTGCAACATTCACTGAAGATCTGCAGCTTGCCTATGAAGGTCATGAGTTAGAGCCGTTAACGATTCAATACCATGACTTTGCGGTTTGGCAGCAAACGCACGGTGTTTATACAGACGACAACATTACTTATTGGAAGGAAAAACTGAAGCATGTTCCGGATGAAATTGAGCTTGTCCGGGATGGAAAGCGTCAATTGCAGGTGAAACCAACTAGCGAAACATTGACGTTTACAATCGATTCCGCGCTTCACGGACAATTGCAGCAGCTTGCCAAAGATGAACAGGCAACTCTTTACATGGTGCTACAAAGCGGATTCTTAGCCCTCATGACAAAGCTCGGTGCAGGGGAAGATCTGATTCTCGGTAGTCCAATGGCGGGCCGTGATCAGGAAGAACTGCTGGCAAATGTCGGTATGTTCATCAATACGGTGGCGATACGGACGGATACTTCCGGGGACCCTCGTTTCACAAAATTAATGGAACGCGTAAAACAAACATCGATTGAGGCAATGGAGCACCAATATGTTCCTTTTGACCATATTGTCGAAGCATTAAAACCGACTCGTGTCCCTTCACAGCACCCGATTTTCCAGATTATGTTTGCCTTACAGAATACGCCTCAGCCATCACTTGTAATGGAAGGCCAAAATGCCGACATTCAGCTGCATACGGTTGGTCAGCCAAAATTCGATTTGAATATCGAGATGCGTGAGGAATATTTAGCCGAGCAGCCTAATGGCATCGAAGTACAGGTGGAATACCGAACGGATTTATATGAAGCAGAAACAGTTGCCGCTCTTATGGAACGCTATGTAATCGTCCTGCAGCAGGCGCTGAACAATCCTGCCATTTCAGAATTGGATGTGCTGTTGGAACAGGAACAGGAAAAAATCCTGCTTGACTGGAATCCGAAAGGCCATGTAAGCGATCAAAAAACGATTGCCGAACAATTTGAAGCGATTGTGGAAATGCATCCCGAACGAATTGCTGTCAGTGACGAAAACGAAGAGTTTACTTATACCGATTTGAACCGTAAAGCGAACCAGTTAGCACATCTTTTACTGGAAAAAGGCGTTACATCCGAAACATTTGTCGCACTGTTAATGCGGCGTTCAACCGATATGATTGTCAGTATTTTAGCCGTTTTAAAAACCGGCGCTGCCTATGTGCCGATTGATCCGGTTTATCCGCAAGACCGAATTGACTACATTTTAAACGATTCAAACCCGAGCTGTTTAATCACTACAGAAGACTTGATGCCGTCTGCAGAAGCGACGCCTGTGATGGAAGTGCTTGTAATAGAGGAGCTTTCGCTTACTTCATTCCCTGTTGAAAATACGAATCATAACAATCATCCAATGAATCCGGCCTATGTTATCTATACTTCCGGTTCAACTGGCCGACCAAAAGGTGTGGTTATTCCGAACCAGAACGTTATCCGCTTACTTGATGCAACAGATGAATGGTTTCATTTTAACAAAGAAGATCGCTGGTCGCTGTTCCATTCCTATGCCTTTGACTTTTCCGTATGGGAAATATGGGGTGCCCTGTTATACGGCGGTGAGCTCGTAATTATCCCGTACAATGTCAGCCGCTCGCCAATCGACTTTTTAGCATTGCTTGCAGACAAGAAAATTACGGTGCTGAACCAGACACCATCTGCCTTCTATCAGCTCATGACCGTTGATAAAGAGCATGCCGAACTGTCCGAACAACTGGCACTTCGCTACATTGTCTTTGGCGGGGAGGCACTTAACCTGACGCGTTTACAAGAATGGTATGACCGACATCCGTCAGATGCACCTACCCTTGTGAATATGTACGGCATTACCGAAACAACTGTCCATGTCAGCTACTTAAGTTTAAATGAAGAACTGAGCCAGTCACAGGCGAATAGTCTGATCGGCACGGCGATTCCTGATTTAAATATTTATGTCCTTGATGGGCAGTTAAAACTTGTTCCTCCCGGTGTTGTCGGCGAAATGTATGTTTCTGGAGAAGGCTTGGCACAAGGCTATTTAAACCGCGCTTCCTTAACGGCAGAACGTTTTATCGCAAACCCGTATGGAGCTCCTGGAAGCCGGATGTACCGTACAGGCGATCTGGCTCGCTGGACGAAAAACGGCGAACTGGACTATATCGGACGCATTGACCACCAAGTGAAAATACGCGGTTTCCGCATTGAGCTTGGCGAGATTGAACAAGTGCTTCTAAAACATCCGCATATCGCACAGGCAGCTGTCATTGCGAGAGAAGATCGAAAAGAAGATGTCCGCTTGGCTGCCTACTATGTTCCGGAGCAAGGCACGGACGTAACAGAGCAAATGTTGAAAGAATTCGTTTCCCGTTCGCTGCCGGCCTATATGGTCCCTTCAAGCTGCACTTGCCTGGAGCAGATGCCGCTTACCGCCAACGGAAAACTGGATACGAAGCAGCTCCCTGCTCCTGTCATTACATTGCAGGAACTTGTATTGCCGAAAACACCGCAGGAAACATTGCTTTGTGAACTGTTCTGCGAAGTACTGAATCTTCCACAGGTCGGCACAGAGGACAGCTTTTTCGAACTTGGCGGCCACTCGTTATTAGCCGTACAGCTGATCGGACGCATTCACGAGGCATTCGGTAAAGAGCTGGCAATCGGGCATTTATTTGAAGCACCTACTGTATCCGGACTCGCACATATTCTGCAAAAAGGGAAAGAATCTCAAGCATTGAACACCGTACTGCCGTTACGCAGCGGGGAGCAACCAATTTTTGCTGTCCATCCTGCAGGGGGGTTAAGTTGGTGCTATGCAGGACTGCTAAAAAATCTGCCGCCGGAATTTGCCCTATACGGCATTCAAGCAAAAGGGATTGCCGAAGACTGTGAACTTCCGGGTTCTTTAACTGAAATGGCATTCGGCTATATTGAAGCCATCAAAGAAATTCAGCCAAAAGGACCTTATCGTCTACTCGGATGGTCACTTGGCGGAAATGTCGTACAGGAAATGGCTGTCCAGCTGGAACGCCAAGGAGAAGAACTGTCGCTTCTATGCATTATGGATGCCTACCCGTTCACATTCACCCCGCCAGTGGAGCTGACGGAAGAACAGGAGGCACTTGTCGCACTTCTTGCCCTAGCCGGGTATGAACCTGACATAGAAGATGAAGTGACACAGGAATATGTAATGAATGCTCTAAAAGCAGAGGGCAGCGCGATTGCAACATTAGATGAGTCGACCTTTCTGCGCTTAAAAGAAGTGTATAAAAACTCGATTCAGTTACTCAAAAATCATCAGCCCCAAACGTATGATGGCGATGCTTTATTTTATAAATCTACACTTGTGCCAGATTGGATCCCGGACGTTGATGTTACTTCGTGGAAACCATATATCAAAGGAGAGCTTAAACAGATTGATATTGCCTGTCGCCATAAAGATATGTGTCAGTCCATACCATTGAATGAAATCAGCCAAACATTAATCAAACACTTAGTAAAGGAGAAAAAAATGTATGTCTAACCCTTTTGAACAAGATGATCGTGAATACTATGTTTTGCGAAATGCGGAAGAACAGCACTCAGTATGGCCAGCAGTCATCCCTGTCCCTGCCGGATGGGAGGTCGTATATGGCCCTGCGTTAAAACCATTATGCCAACTCTATATAGAAGAAAATTGGCTGGATATGAGACCTAAAAGTATTCGTAGTGTTTTAGGATGAATGCACAGCAAGCAGTCATCATCGCCCTCTATGTAGTGGCGATGTTCATGGTTTCAATCGACGGAACGATTGTCAATGTGCTACTTCCTACGATTGCCGTTGAATTCGGTGTAACGCCAGGGGCAACGAACGGCATTAATATCGGCTACCTTGTCAGCATCGCTGTTGCATTGCCTGCTGCCGGATATTTAAGCAATCGGTTCGGCGTAAAAAGAATGTATGTACTCTCTGTCAGTCTATTTACACTCGCCTCTCTTCTTTGCGGATTGGCGGGAAGCTTGCAGGCCCTTATTTTAGCGCGCGTGCTGCAGGGACTGGCAGGAGGAATCATTACACCTGTCAGCATGACACTGCTGTTTCGGACATTTTCTCCATCGGAAAGACAAAATCTGTCGCGTTCATTAGTATTGCCAATCGCCTTTGCACCGGCGATTGGCCCCTTAGTGGGCGGACTGTTTTCGGAGTATTTATCATGGAACTGGGCGTTCTTCATTAATATTCCGTTTGGTATCATCATCGTCCTGATCGGACTTTTTGGCTTAACGGAATTTGAGATCTTTAAAGCACCATTTGATACGAGGGGCTATATGCTCATTGCACTCGGGCTGCCGCTGTTAATGCTCACACTGAGCCTTATTGCATCAGACGGTGTTTCCATTACGGTCGTCTTTTGTGCGATTGTCGGCGTATTTTTATTAGGCCGTTTTTATGTATATGAACGAAAAATAAAAGAGCCGCTGCTGGATGTGCGTCTGTATGAACAACCGCTTTTCCTTTCATCAAGTCTTGTCGCGATGTGTTCCATGGGCGCCTTGATGGGGATGCTGTATCTGTTCCCGCTCATGTATCAGTACGCGTACTCAGCTTCTGCTCTGGAAAGTTCACTCATTACGTTTACCGAGGCACTTGGACTGATGGTCGCATCCAAATTACTGCCTCGAACATCCAAGCGTTTCGGCATGCTGTATACAGTACGTCTCGGTCTGATCGGTACAGTAATGATTTTCTGCTGTATCGCCATCCTTGGTCCTTCAGCAAATCCTTGGCTGTTACGCGGATTGATGTTTGCTGTTGGGATATGTTTAGGCCATAGTGTAATCGGTTCACAACTTTCCGCCTTTCATCATGTAGCGAAAAGTCAGATGAGCAAGGCGACAACGCTATACAATATGTTTAACCGCGTTGGAGGTGCAGTAGGAATTGCACTTGTAGCGACGACATTAACCGTGTCTGGTCGTTACTTTTCAGAGATCCTCTCTTATCAGTACGCCCTCGTTGCTACGGTTGTTCTGCTTCTGGCAGGACTCGGCTGTTCTTTATTTGCGAAAGAACAGGAAACTATTCTAAAGGGAGAAAAAGCATGACAACCATTGCCTATTGCAAGATCAACGAGATGCCTACTGATTGGCAACGTTATCTTCCCTTTTTGGAAAGCGACGTGGTGCAGCGGGTTGGACGCATGCGGAAAACAGAAGATCAGTTGCGAACGGTTTGTGCTCATTTACTAACGAAGATGATGTTGGTGACGACTTATGAAAAGCAATTATCGGAAGTTCGCTTTACCAAAGATTCAAACGGTAAATACCAACTAGGACAAGACCTTCACTTCAATCTCTCCCATTCCGGAAATTATGTGGCATGTGCCATTAGTGATTTTCCGGTTGGAATTGATGTGGAACAGCAGGTAACAAGGGACTTCTCCATCTTTCAAGCGTTGTGGAGCGAAGAGGAGAAGCATCTCTATAAACTTCTTGAACAGGAAGCTTTCTATGCCCTCTGGACTGCTAAGGAAAGTTACGGGAAATATAAAGGGTTTGGTTTACACGATTCTTTAATGGAGGCAACGATTCGGCAAGATGGAACGATTCATCTTCCCGCCTCACGTGTAACAGCCCGTACCATTCCTTTTTTCCTTGCACCTGGTTACAGTGCAGCTGTCTGTTTGGAGGATTCTTTGGAGACCGTAACGCACGTTCAGTCGGCACAAATTGAAACATTTTATAGGAAAAGGTTGCGACATATGCGAAAAATTGAGTTAACGAATTAGCATTTAAAAGCCTGTAACCAAGTAAAAGGTTACAGGCTTAATTAATTCATCTTATACTCGCTGAACATTATTAATCATCACTTTGCTTTTAGGCAAGCTTGGGATGCTAACTTTGCTGTAGCTTAAATCCTGTTCCGGGACATCGTACGTCATTTGATTAACTAGGAAATCTAGACTCACTTTCATCATCTCAATCGTCACCCATTCCCCTGCACAGCGATGGCCTAAATAGTAATCGCCGCCACCTTGCGGAATAAAGCTGAACGGACTGCCATCCCAGTTTTCAAAACGGCTCGGCTGAAATACTTCGGGATTCTCCCAAATATTCGTATCATGATTCGTTCCGTATAAATCCAATAAAGTTAATGTACCCTTTTCAAACGTATAATCCTTCCATGTAAACTCTGCTTTTACTTCCGCAGCGGCAAAAGGGAAGAATGGATAAAAACGGCGCACTTCCTGCACAAACATCTGTGCATTTTTCTCGTTGCCGGATTGAAGTTTCTTCCGCTCTTCCGGATAATGATAGGCAGCCAATGCTGAAAAAGTAATATAGACCGCAATCGCTACAATCGGCCTTAATATATTGATTACTTCTACAGAAGCGACCTCCTGATCAAGAAGTTTCCCTTCCAAATCACGATGCCATGAAAATGTATACAGTGCTGTGCCTTCTTCGGGATTCAGTTTCCCGTTGCGCACTTGGTCGATGAGGTTCCCTATCCACTTTTCCACCCGGTTTCGTGCATGTCTGCCAGCCCAGTGTGATGGACCAATTGCAGTTGCCGATTCAAACATCGCTCTTAAATCGTCTGCGAGCTTTTTCATGTCCTTTTCTTCCACCGGTACCCCCGCCCACTCACAGGCAGTACGGCACATAATTTCCAGCGCTTCCTCGTAAAGAACAACGTCGTCCATCTGCTGCCATTTAGTTAAAGCTGTATCCCACTGCTTCGCGGCAATTTCATTCATTTTTTTAAGTCGATCCTGGGACATAATGGACATAAACATCTTTTTCCGGTGCTTATGGGCATCTCCATCCAGTGTCTGTACACCCTTTTTGCCGAATAATGTTTCGGCAACACGGTTTGGTGCAACGCCTGCCCTTTTAAACTTACTGTTATCGTAAAAAAGGTCGGCCGCTTCCTTTCCGCCCATACAGACCGCCTTTTTTCCAAGCAATCGTGTTTCGAACAGATCGGAATGAAAGCTTTGTCTTCTATTTAAAATATACAAATAGCCTTCTTTCAGAAGATTCAGGCTGTGGTCAATTCCTTCTTCCTTTGGCACCGAATTTGTCATCTACTTCATCTCCTTTTGTCTAAAAACATTGTCGGTAACCAATTCCCTGTTTATTCTTCAAAAAAACTTGCTTCCATTTAAACGCAAAAAACAGGCGGTGAAAATTTTCACCACCTGTTCATTCTTATACGAGCTCTACTTCTGCAGATGCCTCACGCTTTAGCTGGTCCATAATTTGTGCTGTAGAATAAACTGCCCCACAGCGACCTGCTACATAGTTGATCGCCATTTCATGCTCAGGTTGTGTAAAATCAGCTACTGCATCGGCAATGAAAAACGGCTTAATGTCCGACATGAAAGCTTCTCCAGCAGTCATGAGGCAACCGATATGGGCGTAAACCCCACAAATGATTAACTGATCTCGGCCTTGTTCGTTCATCATTTCCAGTAAATTCGATTTCTTAAATGCACTGTAGCGCCATTTTTTCAGTACGATATCGGCCTTGCCTGGCGCCAATTCATCGATTACTTTTGTAATGTTCGGATCGTCTTTTAGTCCCGTCCCCCAAAAATCAGTCAGTAATGCGCGTTCTTCTGGGTTTTGATTGCCTGATTGTGCCGTATAGACAACCGGAATGCCAAGTTCATCGCATTGTTTTCTAATTACTTTTATATTGGCGATCATTTCACGAACTAATGACGAATCCTTCTCATAATAATCGATAAAATATTGCTGCATATCATGAATGAGTAGGACAGACTTGTTCGGATCGACTTTCCAACCTACTTTATTTTTTGGAAGATTGCTTTCTTTCGGCATTTTATATGATGAGATCGCTGGAATAGCCATCTAAATCACTCCTTTTTCTTTGTTGGTGAACCCTGTTGTATTTCATATAAATAGTCGTTAAATATCCTTCAGTTGCTCTGTATCGATGCCCATTGCGCGAAGCATTGTCTGGAATTTCGCACCCGTCTCAGCCAATTCTTCTTCAGGCTTCGATTCGCTCACAACGCCTGCTCCCGCAAATAAGCGTAATGAATCGCCATTTGCCTCTGCGCAGCGAATCGTCACAACCCATTCCCCGTCGCCTTCAGCATCACACCAACCGATTGTGCCTGTAAAGAAGCCTCGGTCAAACGGTTCAATTTCTGTGATTGCCTGTCTTGCCTTTTCCGTTGGTGCGCCACAAACAGCTGGTGTAGGCTGCAGGGCAATGGCTAAATCCAACGATGAGATATCCGCTTTCAGGAGCTCTCCTTTAATGACAGTCGAAAGATGCATCATCGTTTCCGTATACACGACTGACGGTTTTTCCGGGACTTCGATCGTTTTTAGTAATGGACGCAATCCCTTGACGACTGCTTCCACTACGACCGCATGCTCATGTAAATCCTTTGGTGAAGAAAGCAGTTCATCTTCACGTCTTTGGTTCTCTACCGGATCTTCACTTCTAGGTCTTGAGCCGGCCAATGGATTCGCGATGGCGTACATCCCTTGTCTTGAAACAAGCAGCTCCGGACTAGCCCCGATGAGCGAAGCCTTTTGATTTCCGTATTCAATCGGTGCTGCAAACGTATATCCATGTTTGTTTTGATACGCAAGATTACGTAACAGTTGCGGGAGGTCGATCGGCTCATTGAGACTTACTTCCAGTGAACGTGACAGCACAATTTTATCGAGTTCGCCGCTTCTTATTCTTTCAATCCCTTGCATGACACCTAGCTTATAGTGCTCTGGTGATGGATTGGATACGAGCCGATTGACAGTAACTGATGCTGAACCGGACACTGCCCTTTCCTCCTGCTGCAATGATGGTGCGATTTGGATAGATTCCGGAACAAGTAAACATGCTTTTTTATAGTAATCAAATGGTACCGCGCCCGTTACGACTGATCGTGGATGTCCTTGTTCTTTAGCCTTCCTCAGCGCGCTCGCCACCCTATCGGACAATCCTTCCATCTGGTTTTGATGTGGTTCACCCGTTGGCACATGCATGAATACACCTTTGCCTAATATTGTTCTTTTTGGTGTTTCAATGAAAAAGTCACCAACTTCATATTCATCTAAAAGTTCATGTTCGATTACTACTTTTTGTTTGCTTACCATATTACCGCCCCTTTTCGTTTCACTATTCTGAATTCAAAAGACAGACTTAGTTGGCTCCCAATGTCGCGCCGCCATCCACGACAAGATTGCTCATCGTAATATGACTTGAGTGATTGGACAGGAAAAATAGAATAGCGTCCACAATATTGTCCGGTTGTGCAATCTTTTTCAGCGGAATCCCTACTTTATACGTTTCAGTCATTCCTTTAATCATTACTTCAGCGCCATGATCATCGGACCACATCGAACGTTGCATGTCCGTATCCGTCGACCCTGGTGAAACGATATTACAGCGTATATTATGCTCTGCCAGCTCTAAACCGAGACATTTTGTAAACATGACCGTTGCCGCCTTTGATGCTGCATAGGCCGCCATCGAAATTCTCGGTACACTTGCGGCATTGGATCCGACTGTTACAATGGAACCTGCTTTTCTTTGAATCATATAACGGCTTACTGCTCTTGAAATATAAAACACACCTGTCGTATTAATTGAAAAGATCCTTGCCCAGTCACGGTCAGTACATGATTCGACCGGTCCTGTAGCCAATGCACCTGCTACATTGACGAGCATTTTGATTGGTCCAATTTCGTTTTCCACTTTCTCTACAACTGCATCAATGGCGTTACTATCTCCGACATCTGCAGGAAAGGCGAAAACTTCGTGGTCCTGCTCTATTAAACCATTCACATGGCTTCTCAATTTTTCCTCGTTATAATCGATTACAGCAACTTTTACTCCTAATGTAGCCAAGCTTTTGACAAGGCTTGCGCCAATTCCTTGGGCTCCACCTGTCACAAGTGCAACTTTCCCTCTTAACTCCTGAAAGTTCACTTCAACACTTCCTTTCTCATTTACAGTTATGTAAAGACAGCTTGATTTCTTATTAGAATCAACAATCAATAATGATAATCATTATCAATTGATTCTATTAGCAATGATAGGCCTAACATTTTACAACGTCAAGAGACATTCAAACTTTCCCATAGAAAGACCTAAGTTTCGGTTTAGTGCTGATTTAAAGAAGTAATATTCGGCATTTTCGAAAAATTTATAAGGAAAACTAATTTAACAAAATCCAAATAAAGGAATAAATATGAACTTTCTCTCCTCTATTATGTAGTCTTACCAATTCATTACTGACCCGTAGAGAAGGTATCATTATGCAAATATTTTGTAAGAAATACACTCTTGGAAATGGAATCGATAGGAATATTGAATTACTGTACAAAAGATTATGAAATTCGTTCGATTTTTCCTGCGACTTAAATTATTTTCTGTTAATTTGGAACACCGTTAAAAACCTGCTACTAAAACGTTCCTAAGCCTTTATTTTAATAAAAATTAGGCTTAACCCAACGTTCAATCCGTTAGTGTTAGGCATTAAAAACGCGGATTTCTGGGAAAACCTCGAAGCAAGATCTTCGATACCAAATACCGTTCCTTCAAAAGGAAAAACAGTCGTTGCGAAGAAAGTCCATGAGCGTCTGCAACCCGTGCCGAATTCGTTTTCTGAATAATTGATAGGCTGACCATTGCTGAATCTTCCGGTTATGGTCAGCTTTTTATTTATTAATTTCTTCTTATATGGTTCAATAATAGAACACACGTTCCAATCAAGAGGTGAAGTTTATGAACATCGATCGGCTACACATACGAATCATGATTACATGCTCGATTGTCAGCTTTGCCAAACGGGAAGCATTGGCCGCAAGCTATCCGTTAGAGGCAATTGAAGAACTGGAACAGCACGGCTATATTGCCCAGACGCGTTATGGCCATTATTACAATACGAAACTTGCCGCGCAGTATTTAAGAAAATTTATTACAACGTATAGCCCGCGCTTAAAGGTTGCGGAAATGGTGGAACTGTTGGAGTCTGCACCCGAATATGTTGTCGTTGATATCGAAACAACGGGAGGCTCTGCTGCTAGGGGCGATAAAATCGTGGAAATAGCTGCGTTAAAAATTCGCCATGGTGAAACGGTGGACCTCTTTCACCGGTTTGTGAATCCGGAAAAACCAATCAAAAATTCGCATATTCACGGGATTACTAATGAACGTGTCAAACATGAACAAACGATCTCCCATGTCATTCACGCGTTTAAAGCTTTTTTAGGTGATTTGCCGATCGTCAGTCATCATATCGGGTTTGACTGGTACAGCTTTCTCGCGCTGGAGTTTTTCCGAAATGGGATTCGTCCAACAAATCCGGCTGCCTGCACTGTCCTGCTTGCGCGGAAATATTTAGATAGTCCTAGAAATAATTTAAATGTCATTGCCGAAACGTATAACATCCCGCTTCTCAAGCATCATACAGCCGATGCAGATGCGATTTGTGCCAATGAAATACTGCAGCTTATTATGAAAAAAGCGACTGCACAGTAGGAACCTGTTTATTAAGTTCATTTGTGCAATCGCTTTTTTGTTTTGGATTTTATTAGAATAGTTGGGGTGGTTATTAGAAAATGTCGGCGGGTTATTAGAACATCGGAGTGCTTTATTTGAAGATGTCAGATGGTTTTTAGAACAACTGAGTGATATATTAGAAAATCGCAATTATATTAGAATATTTTTAGGTTTATTAGAACATTGCCGGTCGTTATTAGAACTAAATACATGCCTCCTGTTTTATTTGAAACTATTTCCAGCCAATCGACGTAGAATAGAACAATTGGAGGTGTACGGATGAGAAACTTATCTTCATATATGATGCTTACCGGGATATTGATCACTGCGATATGCGGGAACTGGATCATCCTTAATTATGATGGGGTCGTGATTTATCCGAAAGCTTCTTATCTTACTTTCGGAATCGGGTTAGTACTGGTAGGATGCACTTTTGTAATGAATCAAATCTTCAGTTACCGGGAACCGGAAAAAGCACATATAAAAGATAAACGGCATGCTTTAAACGAATGGCTTACTGCTAATCAGCCAGTTAATAAATGGTTGATTGGAATCGTTGTTCTCCCGCTTGTGATCGCACCGTTTTATAGCTGGACGCTGTTTTTTACGATGTTTGAATGGTATTTATTTTCAGGGCTTGTATTAGCCGGTATTATTTACATGCTAAAAGGTGACAGAGTAGAAGACAATAAAGATTGGGAGTATAAAGGGAAGACAAAAAAGATGCTTGATCTGATCGATTACCGCAAACATCCGTTTAATATTTCGCTTATTATCTACATCCTGGTCATTGTCAGTTTTGTGTTAAGTAAGAGATTGGATATTCCGCTCTATATGGAAACAGGAGGCAACCCGCGCTACGTTACTTCTTTGCCGAAAATTTCATTTTTAATGTCTTCCTTAATGGTCGTGAGTACGTTTATTTATATTATCAGTCATGGGGATTTCTTTGGTTTTCGTAAAGCCGTGTTAAGTTATGAAAGAGTCATGTTCGTCCACTTTGCAGAAATTATTGTATGTGGTGCCACCCTGTTTATTTTAATTTTCACATTAATCAATGCGTTGTATGTGTATTTTTAGATGGATGGCTACTATCGACAATAGGCACACACCGGTAAATTATTGCATACTTTAACTACAATAAAAAAGAGGTGAACTATTGAATCCGAATCAAGATTATACATCAGTGCAACCCCAGTTTACATTCGACCTTAATAAAAACCCGTTGTTCGTAAAAGACCAGCAAAATTTTATTAATGTAATGGGCGTCAACCAGTTAAATACACTGGATAATATATCGCTGCTTGATATTTATTTGAGTGCCAATAATGTCATTGAACCGCACTACCACCAAAATGCGGCGGAACTTGTTTATTGTATTGCGGGAAGTGCGGTTGTTTCGATTTTGAATCCGTTTACGAAACAGCTGATGCATTTTCCGATTACCCCCGGCCAGGTCGCAAACGTCCCTCATGGGTGGTGGCATTACGAAGTCGCCACGCAAAACAACACGCATCTGCTCGCCATTTTCAACGCACCGACACCTGAAGTCATTTTAGGTTCCGACCTCCTCAAGCTGACACCAGCAAATATTATGGCCCACACATATGGGATGAACGAAAATTTGTGGACGCAGGCAGTTGCACCGGTACGGCCGAATACCTTCATCGGTCCACCAAACCCATGGCAGCAAGTCCAGCCCGGCAATTATGGCGGCGGGTATGAGCAGTAGTTTTTCTCGGTCAAAGGAATCAAATTTCAAAAATGCATTTGCATAATGAAACGGCCATGTTATGATAACTGTGAAATTAACCTAATATTGGCAGAAGATAATCTGCTCGTAATTGAATATGAAAACTACTAGGGGCGCCTGTTTGGCTGAGAAGTACCCTTTGCACCTGATCTAGGTAATACTAGCGTAGGAAAGTAGTGTCGACCCCTGTTTTTAGTATTTGTTTTAGGCTGCGATACCACTTTCTTTAGTTGAAAGTGGTTTTTTTGTTGCAAAAATTTATTGTAAAGGATGGTAGAGATGAATAAAACGAGGAAGCTTACGTATTCAGCGATTATCGCTGCACTTACAACGATTCTCAGCAGTTTTGTGTACATCCCTTTAGGTTTTGCCAAAATATTTCCGATTCAGCATTTTGCCAATGTCGTATCGGCGGTGTTGCTCGGTCCTTGGTATGCGGTATTACAGGCATTCCTTACATCGACATTGAGAAACTTAATGGGGACAGGCAGTATTTTTGCTTATCCGGGGAGTATGATTGGTGCCTTTTTGGCTGCATTTCTGTTTGCTAAAACGAAGAAGTTAGCGTTTGCGGCAGTAGGTGAAGTAATCGGGACCGGGTTGCTCGGTGCGATGGCTACTTACCCGATTGCCATTTTGTTTTTAGGTCAGGAAGCGGCGCTGTTCGGTTTTGTCCCGGCATTTATGATGAGTTCTTTTGCGGGGGCGCTTTTAGGCTATGGCTTGCTGAAGATTATGGTGAGAAACCGGGCGTTTGGCGGGATGCTTTATCAGAATGCCGGGTGAATGGGAGGTTTTTATTAGAAGTTTTTGTGTCGTTATTAGAACTTCTTTGCGGGATAATAGAACTTCTGCGCATGATATTAGAACAGTTTGGGATTTTGGTAAAACGGGCTTATTCCTATTGTGATGGCGCGTCCATTTTGCGTTAGCCTGCCGTTTTTATTAGAAGATTTATGATGGATATTAGAAGTTTGCAGGGGGTTATTAGAACTTCTTTGGACGATATTTGAACATATTAAAGACTTATTAGCACAATGTACAATTATATTAGAAAATCTCACTTTTATTAGAAGATTTTAAAATATATTAGAACAACTCAGACCTTTATTAGAAAATGAAACGCCGGGTATCCATTCAGATACCCGGCACATTTTATTAAGGTAAATTAATCTGCCAAGATACGCCGTAACGGTCATTTACCCAGCCGAACTTCTTACTGAAACCGTAATCACCGATTGGCATTAGCGGATGTCCACCTTCAAGCAATTTTTCATAAAGATGATCGGTTTCCTCTTCTGTATCACACGTAATAAAAATAGAGAATGACGGTGTGAAGTCAAATTCATGCTTTATATTACTGTCAATGCACATAAATTCCTGACCTTTTATCGAAAAAGTGGCTTGCATAACTTTTCCTTCGTCTCCGCCTTCATTTGCCCCATAGCGGACAATGCTTGTAATTTCCGCATCATTCATAAGTGATGTATAGAAGTTCATCGCTTCTTCTGCAACGCCGCCTTGAAACATTAAAAATGGTTTTGCGCTTTTCATCGTACTCTTCCCCTTCTTAATTCAAATTTGCACCACTTCAATTTAGCCTATTTTAACCTTTTTCGCGAACTTTTCTCCCTATAAGTTAGAGGCATCTCCTAACTAGACGATGCCTTTTAATATTTAAATTTCGCGATGAGCTGTTGTTCCGAAGATGCGGCTACTTCTTCAGGAACCGTATAAAGATATAGTAGAACAATTCAACTTTTTATTAGAAAATCATCCCCGAAAATTCGATCACCGGATGGTCATGACCCCTACTCGGTGTTTCATTATACGCACTAACCTTGATAGCTCACTTTTCCGGTCTCAACTAATTCCTTCAGACCCATGAACATTAAGTTCCAGCCATGTTCTGTGCCATCTCGCATTTCATCTAGAGCTTTTACGATGTCAGCATCTGTCCATTGCTCTTCATTTTCAGCATGGATTAGTTGGGTGAACGTCATTTCACTTCCCTGTCCCAACTCTTTCAGCTCCACTGTGATCGTATCTTCCAGTTCGCTGAATTGCGGCATTTTAAAAGTGAACACGATTTTTTCAGGCGAATTGATTTCAACGTAGTCCCCGATCGCCCGGTAGTCCACTCCTTGCCGGTGGTCTACAATTTCCCAACTGCCCCCTACTTTTGGGTCATTTTGTGCAACCTTGTTCGTCCCTTCCAATGTAAAGAACCACTTTTTCATCATTACAGGATTCAACCATGCGTCAAACACTTTTTCAGGCTTTACATTAAATTCTCTTTTCATTGTTAATGTAGTCGTTGAGGTATTGTTCATTCAAATTCTCCTTTTAGTTACTATAGTTTATTAATAACCTATTCACAGGGACTTTTAAAACAATTGCTCCAATAAAAAAGTCTCCTGCGAGATTATTCTCACAGAAGACTTGCTTCATCAATTATTCGCCGAAAACGACATGCCACTCAGCACGGCCAGCTAAAAATTCCTCAGCCAATGCTTTTGCACCTTCCAGGCTATGGCTTGCTGCCCAGCCGCATTGTACTTCATTACATGCGGGTACCGATTCTGCCTTCAATACATCCTTCAGCGTATTTTCAATAATCGTTAATACGCCGTCATAGTCATTGTAGTTCAGTAATGCCAAGTAAAAGCCTGTTTGACAGCCCATTGGCGATAAATCTACGACGTCTTCACTATGATTACGGATACGGTCAGCCATTAAATGCTCTAAAGAGTGTAGTGACGGCATTTCCATATGCGCTTTGTTCGGCTGTTTGAATCGGATATCGTACTTTGTTACGACGTCGCCTTTTGCTCCTGTTTTCGTACCGGCAAGTCGTACGTATGGTGCCACTACTTTCGTATGGTCTAAATCAAAGCTCTCTACATTTGTTTTCTCTGTTGTCATGTTAAATCCCCCTAGATTAGATAAACTGCATCGATTTTATAAATTGTTGAATCCGTTCATTATTGTTTGCTGTAAAGAAGTTTTCGGTTACGCCGTCATAGCCGATTTCACCGTTTTCCAGAAATAGAATCCGGTCTGCCACTTCGCGTGCGAAATTCAGGTTATGCGTCACGATAATCATCGACTTGCCTTCCTCCGCCAAATCCTTCAGCACCTTCAGCACTTCTCCTTCTAGTTCTGGGTCCAGTGCACTTGTCGGCTCATCGAACAGTAAAAACTGTGGCTCCATTGCCAATGCTCTTGCGATGGCGACACGCTGCTGTTGCCCGCCGGATAATTGCGAAGGATACTGGTCTGTTTTATGACTCAGGCCAACCTTCTCCAATAATTGCTGTGCCTTTTGTCTTGCAACCTCTTTGTCTATCTTTAAAACGGTAACTGGCCCTTCCATCACATTTTCAAGCACCTTCATATGCGGGAAAAGATTGAAGCTTTGGAATACCATCGCCGTATTTTGACGAATCGAAAGCAAGTTTTTCTGAGAAATCGGCTTGTTCAGTTCAACTGTCTGGTTCCCGACAGTCAGAACGCCTTTTTCAGGTCGCTCCAGCAGATTGATACAGCGCAGCAACGTTGATTTTCCTGAACCGGATGGACCTAAAATAACCGTTGTTTCGCCTTCATGAAATGTTAAATTAATATTTTTCAATGCCTCGTTCTCGCCAAAGAACTTCGACATCTGCTGAAATTGTACGATAATAAGCCCTCCCTTCTAGCGCTTCACGATACCCGACTTATATATATTTTGAAGCGTATTTTTCCAGTCGGCCTTGAATGACCATCAACACACTAATAAAGATTAAATAAATAACCGCACAAAGTGAATAAATCATAAGCGGCTCATATGTTCGCGCAGTGATTTGCTGCCCGACCATGAATAGATCGGCAAGTGTGATACTGGCAACTAAAGATGTCCCTTTTACCATATCGATAAAATCATTGGCTACTGGCGGCAATGAAATGCGAACGGTTTGCGGTGCAATGACACGTCGCATCATCTGCCAATACGTCATACCGAGTGATTCTGCTGCCTCCCATTGCCCTTTTGGAATGGCCAAAATTGAAGCTCGGATCGATTCAGAAGCATAGGCACCTGTATTTAGCGAGAATGTAATGATCGCCGCTGTCCACGCATCAAGGGTAATCCCCAGTTTCGGTAGACCGAAGAACACTATAAATAATTGCACTAATAATGGTGTTCCGCGAAACACCCATACGTAAGTACCGAATATCCATCGTAAAACCCGGTAGTTTGAGATTCTAGCCAGTGCCGTCACAACTGCAATGACTAATGCAATGGCAAAAGCAATGAGCGATAGCGGAATGGTAACAAGAAGTCCTGCTTTTAAAATTGGCCAGATCGAGCTAAGTAAAATATCCATTTCTCTACTCATCCACTAGCACTCCTTTCTGTAATGTAAGCCATGTAAAAAAGGAGGCCGTCGAAACGACCTTCCCATTAGTTGTTTGAAATAACATTTTCACCAAAATATTTTTCTGAAATTGCTTCGAATGTACCGTCTTCTGTACGTTCTTTAATAATTTCATTTAACTTCTCACGGAACTCATCGTTTTCTTTATTTAAGATTAATGCGATATCAGTTGAATTGATCGCACCGTCCAGCACTTTCAACTTCGTGTCAGGCTGCTCCTGCAAGTATGTCAGGAATGTCACGCGGTCATGGATTGTTCCATCTGCACGTCCCTGTACTACTAGCTCGATTGAACTCATCAAATCATTTGTTGCAACAACTTCTGCACCAAGCGCTTCTGCATCGCGGGCAAAGTTACTTGTAATTGTTTGTGATGATTTTTTGCCTTTCATGTCTGCCGGCTCTTTAATTTCTGTATTATCTGTGTGCACGGCTACTACCGCTTCTGATTTCATATATGGAATGGAGAAATCGTACTTTTCTTTACGCTCATCTGTAATCGATACGTTGTTAATAACAAAATCGTATTTATCTGTATCCAATCCTGCGATCAATGAATCCCATTTTGTTTCAACATATTCTGCTTCAACACCTAGGTCTTTTGCGATTTGATCGGCAATCTCATATTCAAAGCCTGTTAATGCACCTGATTCATCATGGAAGCTGAACGGAGGGAATGTTCCTTCAAGACCGATTTGAATTTTTCCATCTGCCTGGATTTCCTCTAATTTATTCTTTGCCTCGCTTGCGTTTTCCTCTGATTTGTCGCCACCACATGCTGCTAAAACGAGCGCTGATAATGTAACGATTGATAATAATTTCTTCATTCTAATTGCCTCCACTATTAATTCCTAGTTTTTTTATAAGCTTTATATTATAACAGAGTAACAGCAAAAACAATCTTTATTTTCTGAACAATAACTAAATTTAGAACTTTTAATTAATACAGACGGGAAAATGGGTTAAATACATAAAAAAGTGCCAATTTCCCTAAATGGAAAATTGACACTTTCATGCTATTATTCTTCAAAAATCATTTTCTTCGTCATCCCGCCATCGATTGTCAGATCCGTCCCTGTAATAAAATCATTTTCCGGGTTAGCTAAATACAGACAGGCACGGGCAATATCATCCGGTTTGCCGACACGGTTTGAAAAATGCTGGGCGTGGTCTGAAGGTCTGAGGGCATCGTAATCTCCTGTTTCGATCCATCCTGGCGAAATGCTGTTTACCGTAATATTCAGCTCACTGAAAGAACTTGCCAACGCATGTGTCAGTGCAAGGATACCGCCTTTTGATGCCGCATAGCCTTCAGAATGTGGTTCGGACATGACTGCACGTGTTGAAGCAAGATTGATGATCGCCCCTCCGCTTTTCATAAGTTTTGCCGCTTCACGTGAACATAAAAAGACGCTGCGCAAATTCGTCTGGATGATGTCATCCCAGTCTTCGAGCGATAATTCCAGCGGTGAAATCCATTTCGCTTTTCCCGCATTGTTGATCAAAATATGAAGCCCGCCAAAACGGCTTGCTGCCATCTCCATTGTTTGGCGAACATTCTCTTCACTGCGCACATCTGTCTCTATAAAAATGGCGGAATACCCTTCTGTTTGAAGCTCCCCTGCCAGCTGGACACCTAAGTTGTGCTCAACATCCGCGATGACCACATTGGCACCGGCCTTTGCGAAATGGGTTGCGACTGAACGACCGATTCCTTGCGCAGCACCTGTAATGACGACTGTTTTGTTTTGGAACATCTGATTTCCTCCTTTATAAATTGCTTAGTAAAAGTGTAACTGAAATCATTTGGAATTTCGTGCTTGGGGTTGTCCTTTTTGGAATGGGTGTGGTGTTTTTCAAGTTGCTCGGAGGTGATGCAGGTTTTATTAGAACTTTTGGGGCGCATATTAGAAGAGTTGGGTCGGATATTAGAACATCGGCGGGATTTATTAGAAAATCTAGGATAGGTGTGCGCTTTTTTGGTGATAGCGTTGTTTTTCAGGTTGCTCGGAAAGCGGTGCGGGATTTTATTAGAAATGTTTGGGGATATATTAGAAGAGTTGCGCGGGATATTAGAACATCGGTTAGGTTTATTTGAATAGTTGGAGCACTTATTAGAAAAAATATGATTTATATTAGAACATCTCACTTTTATTAGAAGATTTTTTGGGATATTAGAACAATGTAGAGCTTTATTAGAATATCCTCACGGCAATCGAATCTGTACATCTATTGCGACGAGTAATTGCCTCACTTTCATGCTATAATAGATGGAGCGGATCATTGCTAGTAAGGCAATGACAAAGGAGACAAAATAATGAGTCAACAAAATCAAGAATCAACACAACAATTACCTGAAAATTTCAGTGAATTAAAGAAAGCTGTAAACCGTACAGCAGATTGGGAAGCACGTTTAGATGCGGTACAGGAATTAGCGAAAATTAAAGCCGATGAATCGATCAAAATTTTGCAATATGTAGCGAAAGCCGATCTAGTAACGAAAGTGCGCGATGCAGCAGCGAAACAATTAAAGAAAATGGGTCAGCAAGTGGAACCATCTGAAGCACCTAAAGGCGAATTGTTCAAAGACCTTCGCAAAATTTTCAAACGTATTAAGAAAAGCTTACCAGCAGATCACACGTATGAAGATTTCAAAGTAAAACTTGAAAAAATGCGTATCGATATTTACAACACATACGAAGGCGAAAAAGGCGCACAATTTGACGCTTGGCTGAAGGATATGTGGGAAACTACTGAAACAAGAAAATAATTAACAATAGAGAACACGAAATGATTTTCGTGTTCTCTTTTTGTAGAAACAGCCGGCTCCTTCTCACGGCGCCAACTGTTTCTTTAATCTATTCAATTATCCCCAAATCTCTTTTGAAATATCGACAATATACTTCAGTTTCGCCCATTGTTCATCCTCAGTCAGGATATTTCCATGATGAGTTGAAGCGAATCCACATTGTGGACTAATACATAATTGCTCCAATGGCACATATTTTGTTGCCTCTTCAATACGAGCTTTAATATTTTCCTTCACTTCTAATTCACCATGTTTGGAAGTGAATACGCCTAGTACTACTTGTGGTCCACCATTCGGAATGTAATTCAACGGTCCGAAATCACCCGAACGATCATCATCATATTCCAGGAAAAATCCGTTTACTTTTTCTTTTGCAAACAATGTTGGCGCAATTTTAGCATAGCTTCCTTCGAACGCCCATTTTGAGCGATAGTTGCCACGGCAAAGATGAGTCGTGATGATTAAATCTTCCGGCTTATCCTCTAACACTCCATTTGCAACACGAAGAGCTAAATCGATTAACTCTTCACGGGAATACCCGCTATCATTGAATGGAATTTCCGGAGCATTCAGTCCGGCAATGTACACATCATCGAGCTGTAAATAACGGCAACCTGCATCATAAAAGGCTTTAATGGCATCACGGTATGTGCTGATAATATCCTTTGAGTATTCTTCAATATCCGGATAAATATCCAAATTGCGAATACCCGCATTAAATAGCTGGTTTGGGCTTGGAATCGTTTGTTTGGCAACAGCTCGGTCTCCAACTATTTCTTTAAATTCGATAAAATCTTTAATATGTGGATGATCCGGGTTAAACGAAATTTTACCGATTACCCGCACATCATATCTTTCGGTTTCTTCGCCTTTGAATGAGAAGCCTGAATCCGGAACATACCCCTCGACTCCATTTAAATGTTCAAGGAAATCTGTATGCCAAAATCTGCGGCGAAATTCTCCGTCCGTTACTGCTTGAAGGCCTACTTCAATTTGCTTATCAACAATTTTCTTAATTTCCTCTGTTTCGATGGCATGTAATTCCTGTTCCGAAATATTGCCTCCGTGGAAATCCTTTCTTGCTTTGTGGATTCGCTCCGGTCTTAATAAACTCCCAACATGATCCGCTCTAAATGGTGCCTTTATTAATGTTTTCGTCATATACAATCTCCCACTTTCCCTTTGGTTTTCTTAACGTAAAGCTAGTGTAGCATGGGGAAATTGTTATAACGTAACACCTAAATCCTATTCTTTGTTATAGTCTTAAACTATAACTGAACGATTTCTTGTTCAACAGATTCTTTTAAATACTGTATATACGTATTCGCCATTGTACTATTTGTAACATTTTTATGAGTTATATACCCAACATGAATTTGTTCGTCCACCTTTAAAGGAACAGCTATAATGTCCTTACTGTTTAATTTATGACTGATCACCCCTGTGGAAATCGTATAGCCATTTAACCCGATCAGTAAGTTAAATAATGTGGCACGATCGGTAACCTTTATATTTTTCGGTCTGGAAAGCGTGCTTAAAATCTCCTCCGAGAAATAGAACGAATTATAATCCCCCTGCTCATAGGAAAGGTACGGGTAAGGATCCAGGTCCGATAAAGTGACATACTCCTTTTTGGATAGCGGATTTGCCGAGCTAATAAATATGTGCGGCTTTGCTGTAAATAGCTCATGAAACTGTAAATTGCCTTCTCCTAAAAACTTGCTGATTACTTTTTTATTGAATTCATTGACATATAAAATGCCGATTTCGCTCCGTAAGTTTTTGACATCCTCAATAATTTCATAGGTTTTGGTTTCTCGTAAACTGAACTCGTATTTTTCAATATCATAGTCTTTTAATAAGCGGACAAATGCACTTACCGCAAATGCATAATGCTGGGCAGATACACCAAAAAACTTTTGCGGAGACGTTGTATTTGTATAGCGACTTTCTAAAAGTTCCGCCTGCTCAACAACTTGCCGGGCATATCCTAAAAACTCCGAGCCTTCAGAAGTAATGATAATCCCCTTGTTCGAACGCAGAAAAATCTTGATTCCCAGTTCTTCCTCCAGTTCTTTTAATGCATTGGACAGGCTTGGTTGACTAATAAACAGCCTTTGTGCCGCTTTATTGATCGATTGACTCCTTGCTACTTCGATTACATATTTTAATTGTTGCAATGTCATGTTTTTAACCTCTTCTTTCTCTTAAACTGTCTCGTATGTTATAAGCTTTACCATATAATGCAACTGCGATAAAAACAATCTTTCCAACGCAAAAAAGGCGCTCCTATTAAAAGAAAGCGCCTAATTTCTTCTTTTCATATATTAAAAACTATATTAATAGTCTCTTTGCGTATTTCTTGGGGCATCTGCCGCTTCAAATACTTGTTTATCAATGTATTTATGGAAGAACCATTCCCCTAAACCGATGACTACTGCTGAAACAACGGCAGCTGCTACAATACTTTCACTATTTTCAGCAAAGCTTAGTCCCATAAAGTAAATAACAATAGCTGCTAACAGGACATCCGACAATGTGGCGATAATATTTCTTTTATCCTGCTCTGCACGAGCACCCGTATTTTGGAAAATTCCTAAGTCCCCTACAACATAAGCTAAAAGTGTTAACACTAAACTGATTACTAACGTGTCGCTAAATGCGAAATTAAAAATCCCTGCAAGAATAATACCTAAAACCGCCGCAATCATCACAAATTTAATAACCAAGGCCTTAACATGATTCATTTAGAATCCCTCCTTAACTTTGTTATAAAGCTTTAATACCCAATTCTAATATTTTTACGCATTTCGACGGAAAATTATTATATTTTTTAATAGAAAAGTAGCGGCTCTTCTTTCACCAGTCAAAAAGTTTTACTGTTTTAGAATGATTTTATTCGGTTGCAAGTATATCTTTAGAAACAATGTAAAAAATAGCAGAGATTAGAAAACTAAATGGTTGAGGTGAAACATATTGGGTATTTTTGACGGTTTGATGGGGAATGCCAGTGAGTTGAAGGCAGAAGACGTTCAAAAGGAAATGGAAGAAATCATCACGAGTAATGAAGTGGTCAAACATGCTTATAAAGTCATAAGAGATACGTTTATCTTTACAAACAAACGCTTGATTCTCGTTGATAAGCAGGGGATGACTGGTAAGAAAACTGAGTATTTGTCTATTCCCTACAAAAGCATTACAAACTTTTCAATCGAAACGGCGGGAACGTTCGATTTGGATGCAGAATTAAAAATCTGGATTTCCGGCAATAGCATCCCTATTCAGAAGAAGTTTAACAAAGCTACAAATATTTATGCGGTTCAACGGGTTTTAGCAGAAAATATTTTGTCGTCTTGATTATTGGGAAAGACGCAAAACGAACGATTTTGTAGGCTCCTTTCGTGGAGAATCAGAATCGTTCGGTTTTTTTGTTTCTTTTATCATTTGTGATTTATGATATGGTAGAAGCAAGAAGGATATTAGAAGTTTTTCCGTAATATTAGAACATTTCCGTGCCTTATTAGAACTTCCACAGGACATATTTGAACATTGGGTACACTTATTAGAAGATCGTACATATATATTAGAAAATCATACTTTTATTAGAACATTTTTTAGCTTATTAGAACATTGAGCGGTGATATTAGAACTTCTTCCAACCACACGCTCTACGAAAGCGAGGAACCTTTCATGCAAATCGAACTCGATACAAATACGAAAAAATGGATGCAGTCAAAAGGCAAGCCGGTTTCCGTAAAAACCATTTCGGTGAACGCCTGCTGCGCCCCACCTGTCCAGGAATTGATGACCCACTTAGGTAAGCCGAAAGATGTGCATAATTATAAGGAAATCAAAATCGATAACCTGTCCGTTTTCGTTGAGAAGCATCTATCACATAATGAAAAAATCACACTGAAGCTTACAGGCATCGGGATTTTCAAAATGATTTCGGCAAAATTAGGGAGCAATTAATAAGCGATCCCCACACGCGCTTTTATATAATCGCTGCTTTGCAGTAAGCTGTAGGCAAAAACCGCTGTATCCGGAACTGAAATTTGGCTGCCGTCTTCCGGTAGAAAATTGCGTTCTGTACGGTATTTCCCGAGCTTTTCTCCATCTGGTAAATAGGTAGGGCAGACAATTGTCCAATCAAGGCCGGACTGTTGCAGCAATTCATACACTTTATGGTGTTCTTCTGCAGCTCGGGTTAACTTTCTTTTTGATTCACTTGACTGGTAACGCAGCAGTTCCGGGCTGACCCGACTTTGCAGGATGCCGGCAGTACCGATTGTAATGATTCGTTTGATGCCTTCCTTTTTCATTGCATCAATAACTAGCGGCATACTTTCGGTTAAAGTCGTTCCCCCATCTGTATTCAGTCCACTTAACACTCCATCCACCCCATGCATCGCCCGCTCAACATCTTCTTTCTTCAGCACATTCCCTTGAATAACTGTTAAATTTTCATGATGATTTTCAATTTTGTCTGGTGTCCGAACGAGAGCTGTCACATGATGGCCATCCTGAAGCGCATTCATAACTAAATGACTTCCAACTCGACCTGTTCCGCCTAAAATTAATAAATTCATTTGTAAAACCTTCTTTCTTTCTTATAAAGATACGTCCTTAAACTTACTTTATTATAATGGTCTTCATAAAAAAATGAGAAACTCAATGATTGCCTAGTTTCTCATTTCTGTTTCCCCATATCGAAATTATATTAACGTCTTAAATAATGTGCTCCTTTTCTTTTGCTCTTAGCACATGTTTCAAAATTTTCCCCGATGGATTACGAGGCATTTCTTTTACAATTTCCACTATGTGCGGAACCTTATATTTCGCTAATTTACTCCGTGCATGGTCAATAATTTCCTGCTCTGTAATAGTGCCTTCTTCTGCTAGGACAACAATGGCTTTAGGAATTTCACCATAAATCGGATCTGGTATGCCAATAACAGCCGCATCGATTACTTGCGGGATTTGATACAAAACATTCTCGACCTCAATCGGATAAATGTTTTCCCCGCCCCGGATAATTAGATCTTTCTTACGATCTACAATATATAAGTAACCATCTTCATCGAGCCGGCCTAAATCACCTGAATAAAGCCAGCCATTTTTAATTACTTGCATCGTTTCCTCATCATTTTTTAAATAACCCTTCATAATTTGCTCACCTTTAATGCAAATCTCGCCGATTTCCCCAACAGGCAGGTCTACACCGTTTGCATCCACAATTTTCAGCTGTGTATTCGGTAGGGCTTTACCGACTGATCCTGCTTTAGTGAGCACTGCTTCATCTGGCAATTCCGTTGCACCAGGGCTACTTTCAGTTTGACCGTATAAATTATGGAACTCCACTTTGGGAAAGGCTTCTTTAAGATTTTTAATAATTTCATGCGGCATTGGTGCTGAACCGTACACCATTTTCCTTACATTAGGAAATGCCTGATTCGCAAAATCAAATTTACTTAGTAATAATGCATACATTGTCGGAACACCTGAAAACACGGTAATCTTTTTCTCAAGGATAGTAGGAATAGTACGATCCGGTATGAACATTTCATCGATTACTAATGTCGCGCCACAATAAATCGTTGATACGGCGATTACATGTAAGCCTGCACAATGGAATAATGGAATCGAAATGTAGACACGGTCTGACTTTTGATAGGCGATACGTTCCGACCATTGCTGCACAGCACTGATGACATTACGGTGGGTTAACATGACACCTTTGGGACGCCCTGTTGTACCAGACGTATAAAGTACCAATGCCGTGTCGTTCGCTTTGTTTTCAACTGGTTGAAGCTCCCTGTCACTAGCCTCTGCTTGAAGTTCAGCCCGTGTTTGTGTCCATTCAAATTCATATTCCACCTGCTGCAACGATCCTTCAAGACGCTCATCATAAATTAATCCTTTTGCTTCTGAATGATTGAAAATATATGTCAGTTCATCTGGTGCCAACTTCGTATTGATCGGAAGTAATGTACATCCTGCAAGCTGAACACCATAATACACCGCCATAAACAAATCGGAGTTTAGCAGCATAGAGGCAACGATATCTCCTTTTTTCATGCCTTTACTTTGTACGAATGTTGCAACAAGCTCAACCTTTTTGTAAAAAGCCTCATATGAGATTTCATCGTTATTAAATGCCACCGCAATTGCTTCAGGTGTTTGTTCCACTTGTGCTTTCAAATAATCCGTTATGAACATGTTTTCGCTACTAAACTGATGTTGATCCATTCCCACTCATCCTCCTAATCGGTATTAAAATTCCTATTAGAAACTAATTCTCTTTAATGAGAGTAAATCCTTCTTTCACTCATCCAGTGTAATCGCCCCAAAAAAATAGGAGATGAGAGAAATAATCTCCCATCCCCTAATAATTATCCTTCAATATAATTCGCTTCCAAGCCGCGCGCTACTTCCTTCGTTTTATCCATAACTGCCCGATGTGCCGCCGCAACATATAGCTCGCTTTCGTAAAAACGGAACGGTATTTCCTGGCCTTCATATTGCCACATGAAGAAGTGGCCGTTAATTTTCATATTGACACCGTCTTGTGTGACACTATAGAAATCTCGGTATACGAAATCCGATTTTGTCGCAAAGAAGTTTTGGCATTCCTGTAAGCTGAGCGTAGGATTCCCTTCCTGATCATGACGTGTAATTTTATATCGTGGATTCATTCGTGTATTCATTAAAAATCTCCTTTAATAACCATCTATCGTTTCATTATAGTTGGTTATGTTAGTTAAGGCAAAAGAGATCGTTCAGGTTCCTTAACGCTTCACTACATATTTTTGCTTTGCTGTAGAAGTTTAGACTTCCCGGATCGTTCCCACTCTTCCACTGTCTCATATGCTTCTTCCGGGGAGTATCCTTTTCCTACTAGAACGCCCATCAGAATAAATTCCTGAAGAATATGAGTAGTGTTTATCCCTCTTTGAAAATCTTCTAATCCTTCTTTCACTAAAAATTCGGTATGCCGTATCCATTCATCCGGCGTCTTCCCAGAAATAACAGGGAATTCATTGCTGTGACCTCCGCCTTCTTTCATAGCCATTGCTGCAGCTTTCGTAGGGTGAACCGTTCCGAATGGATGGTTCGGTGGAGCGTAGATAGAATATAGTTTTAATGGGACATTGCCGGTATTCGTTAAGTTATGCCATGTTCCGGCAGGGATAAAAATGGCAAAGTCATCCTGGACATTTCTTCTAAAGTCTAATTGATCTTTATTTTTGCCCATTTGAGTTACCCCTTGCCCTTGCTCTATACGTAAAAATTGATCGACATTCGGATGAATCTCCAGTCCAATATCTTCTCCCGGCTCCAGACTCATTAATGTGAGCTGCAAATGTTTCCCAGTCCATAAAGCCGTACGATACGTATTGTTTTGCTTCGATGCCTCGTTAATATTGATGACAAATGGGGTCGCTCCATAATCCTTTAACATCATTCCATTATTACCACCGGAAACAGGAGAGGGATTTAATTGATTTATAGAAATAGCCCCATATGGGTATGTCCAGTAAGTCGGGGTTCCAACATAATTATACGGCGAAGAATTCATATAATATGGTGCTTGATATGGATACCCATAAGATTGATAATACATTTATTTCATTCCCTTCACAGAATCATCGTATTATCATATGCGACAGTTTTAAAAACGCCTATTATAGAATATAGTTACCTGTCCCTTTTATAGCTTGTATCATAATTTATGTTCATTTTAAGTTCGTTTAAATCTTTATCAATTTTGGATATTAATCTATGTAACTCTTCATTTTCCGAAGGGGTAAATGTTTCGCCGCTGCGTTTCCTTAAAACTACTGCTTGATTTATGAGTCTTAAACATGTTTTAATCAGTGCCAAATCCTTTTCGATCGCCTCTTTGCTTATGTCTATTTCGCCCATTTATAACACTCCCTTCCATAAATTATATAACAGGAAGCACAAAAATACTCCCCTTTGCTTAAAGGAGAGTATTTTTTCATATTTTATTCCCAAATAGCGGATGCCCACTCAGGATGATCGATAAATGGATTGCGGTTGTGCTGGTAATCGGTATAAATAATTTCATTTCTGTTCCGTTCGAAATTGTCGACCGGGTCTTGTTTATGCCATTGAAGCAGTACTGAAAGTTTCCCGTGATAAGGCGCCGTGCCGTTATTTACTTTATTATTTAATTCCAAATCAAGTTCCCCGCTGTCTCCTTCATAGCGAACCGCCATATAAAACAGCATACGAGCAACATCACCTTTTACACTGTCTCTTGGCTCCCATGAATCAGAATCATAGTAGTTGCCGGATGCTTCTGAATGCTCGTTTCCGCCATTGTCAAAGTCAAGATTGCTTCGCGTACCGTTGACACTGACATCGGTTGGACGCAAATGATGCAAGTCTGTTCCTGCACCCATCGATGTGCCAAAGTCACCGTGCGATTTTGCCCAAACATGTTCACGGTTCCAGTCATTGACGTTCCCGCCGTTTGTAAATTTGCTTTGGGAGCGGCCTGTATAAAGTAGGATGACGTTATTCGAATTGTTCGGATCTTCATCTGTTTCGCGAAGAGCTGTCCATACACTGGAATACGAAATTTCGGTATGGTCATCTATAATATTATGCAAAGCCGATTTTAAAGCTGCACCAGTTTTCCCTATAGCTGCATCATAATAGGCACCCGTTGAAGGATTTGGTGTCGGAGTCGGCTCAGGATCGGCAGGACTTCCCCCCACTACTTCAAAAGCTGTACTATTTTTAAATCCAGGATGAGAAAAGTATGCTGACAAGGCGCCCGTGATTTTCACGCTTTCCCCCATTAATGAAGGATTTGATTTTAATCCATAAGAAGAGCGGAAAGAAGTTGGAATCTGTACATAGATCATGTTAGCGGTATTCGTTTCGTTCGCATTGTCCGCTATAGCCAATGCATAGTCATTTGGAAAACTGCCAGTAAGGACGGTCGTTGTTGATGTAGGTTGTCCCACCACATAACCTTGAACTGTTTTTGTGGAGTTGTTTTGATTGCTGATTGCCTGAGATACGGAGTAAGGTGTCGACCACGACCCATCCCCAGCTGCTGCATTTGTAACAGTAGATTGAAGAGGCTGAATTAAAATGAAAACAATAAGTACCCAAGAAAACAGTAGAGTTACATTTCGATTTTTAACCATTTTTCTCCTCCTATTTATGCAATTTAAGTTCAATCAGCAAACGCCAACCAACTCCTCTTTATATTATCATAAAATTATTAATATTCCGTTAATTTTTGAAGCAAAATGGTTAAATTATTTAATTACTTGTTAAGAATGTGATTGAACTAATTTAGAGACGTCAATAAAGCATAAAAATACTAGAAAATGAAATAGTCCACTACTCCATTTTCTAGCGATTAGAAATTTTCACTTTAGCGACTGCCGAAACTTCACAATTTCCACGAGGCGGTTGTTCATCATATCTACAGAGTCTTCAAAGTTGTTCAAATACCATTGAATGAGTAATCCGATGATGGCATTTGCATTATAGGCATGCAGATATTTATTTAACTGATGTTCATGCTTTAAATAATCGGTCTCATTCATCAGCTTGCAGATTTCATCAAAAAGCATGTAATAATATTTCATCGATACATCTTCAGATAATACAATTTTGTAAAAGTCCTCGTATTTTTTTACGTGGTCGAAAATCTTTACTGAATTTGGGTTTAAGTTGAGACCGTTGACGGTTAATTCCAGTCCTTCTTTAAATGGCTCATCATAAGAAATATGTAAATCCATCATGATTTCCTCGAATAATTCCTGCAGCACATCGTCAACACTTTGATAATGGAAATAAAAAGTACCCCGGTTAGGTGCTGCACCCCAAAAGTTAGAGTTAAAAAACTAACTTTTGGGGTGTTTTTCTATGGTTAAATATAGCGAAGAATTCAAATTAATGGTGGTTAAAGACTACCTGAGTAGTTCATTAAGTTATCGAGTAACAGCTAGGAAACATGGCGTCGCTGAAGAATCTCAAGTAAGACGTTGGGTGCGTGCTTTTAAAGAATTTGGTCAAGGTAGCCTATCGATTAAGAAAAAGAAGCAGTTTTATTCTGTTCAATTTAAATTAGATATATTAAACTTTATGAAACAAACAGGTGCTTCTTATCTAGATACGGCGATTCAATTTAATATGAATAATCCAAGTTTAATCGCAAATTGGTACAGTAAATTTTTAAAAGAAGGGATAGAGGGCCTGCAAGAAAAAGCAAAGGGGCGCCCATCTATGTCTAAAAAATCAAAAACTACACAAAAGAAGCAAGAAAAAGAACTGTCACGTGAGGAACAGTTAGAGCGCGAAAATGAACTGCTTCGTTTGGAGGTTGCGTATTTAAAAAAGTTGAAGGCTTTTCGAGAGAATCCGGATGCCTTTCTCGAAAAGCACAAGCAGCGATTACCTTTGGACTCAAAGAAGAAGGATTCCGATTGATAGATATTTTAAAACGAGTGGACATTCCAGAAGCAACGTATCATTATCATATCAAACAAATGAATCAGGAAGATCCGGATAAAGCATGGAAAACATTGATTTTAGAGACGTTTGAGAAACATGAGGGTCGATATGGCTATCGCCGAATTCACGCAGAATTAAAGGCAGAAGGACACATAATCAACCATAAAAAAGTACAGCGAATCATGAATGAAATGAATTTGAAATGTGAGAAATTCGGGCGTAAATCTCGTTATAAATCTTATAAAGGAACTGTGGGTAAGGTCGCAAAGAATCGATTAAACAGACGTTTTATCACACCAAATGCCCTTCAAAAATTAGTAACAGACATAACCGAATTTAAGTGTACAGATGATGAAAAATTGTATCTAAGTCCCATCATGGATTTATTCAACGGTGAAATACTCGGTTTCAGTATGTCGAAACGCCCTACACTCGATTTCGTAATGGAGGCACTTGACCAAACACTTCCGATTATTCATGAGCAGGCGAATTATCGAACAACAATTCATTCGGATCAGGGGTGGCATTATCAACATAACAAATGGGTGAAAACATTAAAGAGAAACAAGATTTTCCAAAGCATGTCTCGTAAAGCAACATGTGCAGACAATGCGGCCATGGAGAACTTTTTTGGCATACTCAAACAGGAAATGTATTATGGGGAAGTATTGATTTCCTATGAAGCGTTACAGAAGAAAATTGAGAAGTACATCAGTTATTACAATAATGATCGAATTAAACAAAAACTGGCCGGCATGAGCCCGGTAAAATACCGAACTCATACCAGCCAATTAGCTGCATAATAAAAACTCTAACTTTAAGGGGTCACTACCTTAATCGTTGCTTCTTTACAAAGCTCGGTAATTTTAATTTGAGGCAATGACTTTTTCTTCAATAATAACAGTAATGCTTTATGTATTGTTTTTTTCGTTTTGATAACACGAAGATCGTTTTTATTCATGATGACCTCCTTTACTGTACAATTTTATCAAATATGTTGGATATCGTACAACATGAAGGAATTTTGCTGATTGAAAACGCTTTATTTTGTGTAATATACTTTTATTGTACAAATGTGCAATATGATATTTCAGGAGGATGAATTCAAATGAAATTACAAGGCAAAGTAGCAATCGTAACTGGTGCAGCTTCTGGTATGGGTAAAGCAATTGCTGAACTTTATGCAAAAGAAGGTGCAAAAGTTGTCGTTTCAGATTATAACGGTGAAGGTGCGAAAACGGTAGCGGACGCAATCGTGGCAGCTGGCGGACAAGCAATCGCTAACCAGGCTAACGTAGCAGAATTAACTGATATCGAGCGTATGTTTGAAGAAACAAAAGCAGCATACGGTCAATTAGATATTTTAGTAAACAACGCTGGAATCATGGACGGCATGGAGCCTGTCGGTGAAATTTCAGATGAGAAGTGGGATCGTCTTTTCTCAGTCAATACTATGGGTGTGATGCGTGCAATGCGTATCGCAACAAATATCTTCCTTGAACAAGGTCATGGTGTTATCGTGAACAACATTTCAGCTGGCGGCCTACGCGGTGCTCGCGCTGGTGCAGCTTATACTGCTTCTAAGCATGCAGTAGCTGGTTTAACGAAAAACACAGGTTATATGTACGCTAATTCTGGTATCCGTTGCAACGGAATTGCACCAGGTGGCGTAATGACAAATATTCAAGCTTCGATGACAGGCATTTCCGAGTTTGGTGCTGCTCGTCAGCAAACAGGTCTTGGCACAATGCCGCGCGCTGGTCAACCGGAGGAAATCGCTAAGCTAGCATTATTCCTAGGTTCTGATGATTCAAGCTTCATCAACGGACAAGTCATTGCTGCTGATGCTGGTTGGACTGCATACTAATTTTCATGTAGCTGATAGATTAAATAGAGAGACAAAATCTTAGATCACTCGGATTTTGTCTCTCTTTTTCTTGCTTTAAACAGACGCCGCTGCATCCTGATCAGCTTTCACACAATCGATTGCAATAACAATAGCAATGATGATTTTTTCCATGTCATCCTTAAGTACTTCTACCTTGTAGCTATCCCCCCATGTAAACCATTCCTTGCTTACTTGCCCGATGACTTCCCCATGCTGTTTTACTGCAAATTGCATATCCCACCAGTTCCCCTCAATTTCCACCCCAACTGCATTCACCGAATAGCGTGCCTTGAAAAGCGCGAGCTCCTTCTGGATTGTCAATACCTCTTGTCCTTCGACTTCCACATAAAATTTTGGCAGCAAACTGAGCACCTTTTTCGTAATTAGCGCGACTTCATTTCTTGCTGTATCCATAATCGAGTACGTTTTCGGTATTTGCATAAAACTTCCTTCCACAAAATATACATCATTTTCGTGCTGATCCTTTACCGTAAATTTGCCGCTAAGACTGAAAACCTTTTGTTTAATAAAGAGCTGTGTCATTCAAAATACCTCCTTTAGTTAATACCTTTACGATTAAATGAGAAAAAAAGAATCAATCGCTAAAATGTTGATGCGAATAATAAAAGTGAACCTTCCATCTCAAACTTGACTGGAAGGTTCACTTTTTCATTTATATTTCGTTAATAACGCTTCAGGAATATGGCAGTAATCATCCGGACATCTCGATAACCGGTCCTGATGCTCTTCCGCACTTCTCACATAGTTAGTGAGCGGCAGCACTTCCACAACAATCCGGTCAGCATCGGGTCTCGCTGTAATATATGCTTTTGCCTCAATCAAGTGTGCTTCGTTTTCGCTATAGACACCCGTTCGGTATTTCTCGCCTACATCCTCGCCTTGTTTGTTCACACTGTACGGATCGATGATTTCAAAAAAGTACCCCATTAATTCGCGCATCGATACAACATTCGGATCAAACTCGGTTTTGACACACTCGGAATACCCATCATAATCGCCGTCCAGAGTGGTTGTCGTTCCGTTTGCTCTTCCTGCTTCAGTAAATGTTACACCAGGCAATGTTTTCATAAATGCCTGTACCCCCCATAAACACCCGCCTGCAAAATATACAGTTTCCATCTCGGTCACTCCTCTATGTAAACTAGTCCTTTGTGCTATGTATGTCGATCTTTCATTCTCTCTACTATTAGTATACCATTTCAGGCTATTTATTTTTAGACTACTCTTTTAAAATTTCCGTACTATACTGATAATACAAAACGAAAGGGGTGTGTCCTATGAAAGATCAAACAGATGTCCTCGATCGGGGTCCTTTTTTTCATGGTACGAAAGCTAAACTAAATATGGGGGATTTATTGGAGCCTCTTCACTTATCCAATTATCAGGATAAGAAATCGAACTATATTTACTTTACCGCAACATTGGAAGCTGCAAAATGGGGTGCTGAATTAGCAAGATCAACAGCAAAAGAGCGAATTTATATTGTTGAACCATTAGGTGAATTCGAAAATGACCCGAACGTTACGGACAAAAGGTTCCCCGGAAACCCAACACGCTCATATCGTTCGAAATCTCCTTTGAAAATAGTCGCCGAATTAGGTTGTTGGGAGCGCCATTCCGATGAAGTCATCAATCATATGCTGGCATCTTTAAAGAAGTTAAGCGATGAAGGGAAAAATGTTATTTATGATTAAACCGCAACAACTATAGAAATTAAATGCCGGGTACACACTAAATTGTGTATCTTGCATCTCTTTACCTTGGTTCTTTTCGATCTAAAATCACGAATGTGTTTTCGTGGTGTAAATTATTTAATATTTAAATATATTAAGATGACTCTACCTGTTTTAATACATTGCGTATTTATAAATCCCTCGTAAATCGACACTTCGGAAAGCCCTGACAGCCATAAAATGCTCCGCGTTTACCATTACGCATTACCAAGTTACTGCCGCATTTCGGGCAAGTATGATCTGAAGCAATACTAATAGGCTCAACAATAACCGTCCCTGCAGTAACGGGCTCGACTTTCACTTTACTTACTATTTTCTTTGCTGGTTTGGCCATCTCTTTCACATGTTCCAGATGCTGCTTTTTAACCTCCTTCTTTTGCTGTTTAGTTTTAGGAATAAGTGCATGCAGCATCTGCGAAATTCTGCTAAGTTGTTCGCTTGAGATTTCCTGCGAGGTAAATTGGTTAATTGTTCTTTTTAAATGTTTTGTTTGAATAACATGCGCTTGTTGAAAAGGTTCTTTAAATTTAAATGTGACCGCGTTCAAAAAAACGATAATTGAATACAACGGAACGTCCATATTTAAATAGTGCTGCAATGCTTTAACATGTGTGTTATTTTGCATGATTGGATTATAGAAACGCGATTTTTTCTTATAAATTGTTTGCGTCCAATTTTTTTGACTTTCACTTCCAAAAATCCAGCCCGTATAATTTTTCGTTTCGATTACAAAAATGCCTTTCGGCGAAAGTAAAACATGATCGACTTGCGTCATTTCCCCATTCTTTTTCGGGACATACAAATCATTGTAAATCTTCACTTCCTCCCCTAGACTTTCCAGTAATTTACGGATACGCTGCTCACCTACATATCCTTTCAGCTGTGGTAAATAGGCTTTAGCAACAACTGATGTTACAAAGATAAAGCCGAGTGCTACGTACAAGTTTACATTTACTAAAATTACCAAAATCATTATGTATGACAACAAACCGAGAACTAACATACTCTTCCTCCTTAAAAAGTCCTATTTTAGGTAATTAGACAAATATGCTGTTCTCTCCTTTTTTTCATAACCATTAAAAAAATGAAGCTCCTAATAAAAGAAGCTTCATTAAATCTATCAATCTATACTTGTACCACACCAATTAAAACCGCAATGATGAGTAGGGTAATACTCAGTCCCCACATCCAGAAGAATGAAAACTTTAAGTGTTTGCCCATTTCCAGACCTGATAGACCTAGTGCCAACCATACTGCTGGTGCAAGTGGTGATACGAATGTGCCTACGATGTTACCGATGATCATCGCATACGCTGTCGATAATGAATCGATGCCGTACGTTAAACCGATCTGGTCAACAACCGGGAACAACGCGAAGTAATACGCATCCGTACTTAACAGCAAGTCAAACGGTACACCAAGTACCCCGATAATAATATGTAAGTACTGTGCTAAGAAGCTTGGTAAAATATTTACGGCATTGTTTGCAATAGCCGTCAACATGCCTGTCCCGTTTAAAATTCCTAAAAACAGGCCGGCTGCAATAATAATCGAAGCCATCGTCAACGCGTTTGATGCATGTGCCTGAATGCGTCCCATCTGTTCTTTCGGTGTACGGTAGTTTAATGGTAAAGCGATTGCGACACCGATCAGGAACGCTAAGCCCGCTGGTAAAAGGCCTGACATTAACACAGCAAGAACAACAATTGCTAAAATTGCGTTTGCCCAAATGAGCTTTGGACGTTTCAAGGTTTCATCCGTTTCAGCATTTAAAATACTGTTGCTCAAATCAAACTTTAATGTTTGTCCTGTTTGCGCTCGTTTCGCAATCAGACGTTTTTCACGGAAGCCCATAAAGACAGCTAGTAGCAGCATGAGCACAACGCCGATCACCTGAATTTTAATTAACGGATGCCATAGCTCTGTTACATCTGTTTCAAGAACGGAAGCAACACGCCCTAATGGACCACCCCATGGAATCATATTGATAATCGCCGCAGAACCGCCGACTAATAGTAAAAGTAAGTACGGGTTCATGCCAAGTCGAACATAAAGCGGCAACAATGCCGTGATTGAAATTAAGAACGTGGAAGCACCGGAACCGTCCAGCTGCGCGATAACTGCAATAACTACCGTTACGATCGCAACAAGCACGACATTCCCTTTTGACAGCGCTACCATTTTATTGATAATGGGTTCGAATAACCCGACATCCTGCATAATCCCGAAGAAAATAATCGCGAAAATAAACATGATGGCAACACTGATTACAGAACTAATTCCTTCATCGAAAAATACCCCTAAATCATCAAACGAATAGCCCGCAACAAACATCGCCACTATAGGCGGAATAACCATCGCGACAATTGGTGATACACGTCCGCTAATTAACAGCGCGACGATAACTAAAATTGTAATAATACCAATGATACTTAACATTCAACAACCCCCATTGCTTAGAATTCTTATAATTTTATGACAATTCTATGTTAGGAGGAAGAATGTGCTCATTTATTTAATAAATACAATAAAGCTAATTTTGTTCATAAGTTTCACGGAGGACATAATTACGTTCCGGACGCCCGACTGTTCCGTAAAGCAGCTTCGTCTCGAGAATGTTCATTTCCACTAAATATTCCAAATAGCGGCGTGCTGTGGAGCGGCTCGTGCCGATCACTTCACTTAACTGTGTCGCCGTTAATGTTGTGTACTTTTGCTCCTTAAATAAGTGAATGACCTGTTCGAGTGTAAAGGTATCAATTCCTTTCGGCAGTACCTTTTCAGTCGTCGTCGAATGATTCTTCCGGTAAAACAGCATATCCAGGTCTTGCTGTGTAAAATGTGTTTTCTTTTGTAATGCCGACTGTGTCAGATGAAGCTGCTGAAATGCTTTTTGCAATCGCTCTTCATCAAACGGCTTCACAATATAATCGAATACTCCGTATGCATATAATGCTTCCACATGCGCACGCTCGGCTGCAGCCGTTACCATGATGATGCGGATTTCCGGAAAATGCATGCGTACATACGCAACAAGTTCATAGCCTGTAACATCCGGAATATATAAATCCATCAACAGAACAGCTGGCGGTGTTTTATGTAAGAGTGCTTCTTTTAATGAGGCCCCCGTTAAAAATTTCTGTACTTGTGCATCCCGCTGAATAGTTTTTATATAATCGGCATGAATCGCCGCAATCCGAAAATCGTCTTCCAGTAGCCAAATATCCATTGAATCACTTCCTTTGTAAAATGATTAAAAAGCAGGCCCCGCCTAAGTCACTTTCTTCGATCAGCAGTGAGCCGCCGACTTTTTCAAGTGCCTGTTCACTGATTGCCAGTCCATAACCGCGGTCATAGCCATCCTTTGTCGTAAATCCGAGAGTGAAAATTTTATTTGCCGTTTCTGCATCGATGCCCGGGCCATTATCATGCACCTCTATTATGAGCTCATGACGATACTGCTGTATAAACAGCTTAATTTGCTTATCCGGTATAGTTGTTTGATCCAATTCATCCATCGCATTTTGAAGGACATTCCCTAGCGATGTTAATAATGCGTCCACTTCTTCATCATTATAATCGATTAATACATCCTCGGTTTCAATAGAAATGGTAATACCGCGCTCTTTCGCTTCTGATATTTTCCCTTCAAGTAATGCCTGCAGCAATATTGAAGGCTGTGTTGCAAGTGCCTGTTGCTGTTTCGTTGTATCCAGCTGTTCCTGCCTGATAAATGCAATCGCTTCTTCAATATGGGATTGCTTCAACAAGCCAAGGATAACGTGCAGCTTATTCGCAAATTCATGCGTTTTCGCGCGCTGCATACGCGCCTGCTGCTTCACCAATGTCAGCTCATTAAACACTGTTTCATACTCAAGCTTGGCACGCAAAATATATAAATAGCCGAGCTGCTTTTCATGTTTCAATGGCGTTTTCGAAAAAATCATTTCCTGCTGCTGCAACGGAATTTCCAGCGCCTGGATGACTTCTTCTTTAAATAGCCGTTCCGGAAGCAGCGTATGTAATGATATCCCTTCTGTCAGGGATGAGATGAGTTCCTTCGCCCGTGAATTGGCAATCACCACTTCATTATTCAGTGTCGTTAAGATCACGCCATCCGTTGTTTCCTCTAGTATTGTATGATAGGCCGAATAAAGCTTCGCAATTTGCGCCGGCTGCATACCGAGCAGCTGTTCCTTTACATAAAGCGAGATCAGCACCGCACAGACAATCCCGAAAACCGCCAGAAGGAACGTGATCTGAAGCCATCCGAAAAAGGCAGTATCGATTGTTCCCTGAAGATCTTTTGTCAAAAATCCAACTGAAACAACCCCGACAACATTGCCGTCAACCAGAACCGGTACTTTCCCGCGAACCGATTCCCCCATTGAACCCGTCGTTACGGAAACAACGGACTCTTTGTTAATCAGCGCTGAATCATTATCCCCGCCGACCATCGACTTCCCAATCTTTCCGGTGTTAGGATGCGTATAGCGAATGCCCTGCTTATTCCCTATCACGACGAAATTCGCTCCGGTCTGCTTTCGTATATCCTCTGCAATCGGCTGAAGAATGGAAGACGGATTTTCCGTAGAAAATGCGGCGACGATATCCGGCCGATCAGCAATCAAGTACGCACTCGTCAACGCCTTTTCCCCCATCTCATCCAGTATCGATTCATCCAAGTAATGATTGATCAGCAGTAAAAACAGCACACAAATCGTAAAAATGATTCCGCTGATTGTCATGATAAGATGGGCTGTTAGTGATTGTTTTAAGCGATTGATCATGAAAGTCCCCCCTTTCAGGTCATCATTTTTACTAGTTTACCATGTAGAATGATTTCGTTTAACAATTATCAGGATGAGATTACCTCAAAAAAACACGTAAAACCTTTTGTGAGTAAGGTTTTACGTGCATTTAATACTTATGCTAATTCCCGATACCAGAACCGTTGGGCTGCTACCGCTTCAATGAATTGAGTTACGAAATCTTGCATATCTGTTCCTGTTATTACACCCGGCTGCCCTAAAATCTGATTGACGCGCAGCCATTCAATTCCCGCGCCCGTCGCACCAATTGGCTTGTAATGTGAATAGGCTTCATCTATGAAGTAGGCTGCATCCTTGTTAAACATGACGTTTGTGTTACTTCCTCTAACCATATAAACAGCATCAAACAGCACGGATTTTGCAGTTAGGAAGGTGTGTTCAGCTTTTACGACCACTCCTTCTGTTCCGTGTACCATCCCAATATGCTCGCTAATAATTTCCGGAATAATGCCTACGTTAATCAATCGGTAGAGCACGTAATTAACTTCCGGACCATTGAATCCCTCTGTCAAAATGATTGCGACTTTTCTTGTTTGTACTGATTTCACGGTATTTTCCTGGCTGAGTGCCGGGGAGGACTTTGTTACAACCGAACCGCCCCGTGCAGGAGGATGTGCTCCGATATTTATTGCAAAGGCGGTTGCCAGTTCCATATCTACATTGGCGAACATATCCACTACCTGCTGTTTCACTGACTCACTTTTCACTTTACTTAGTTCAAAACTGAACGCTTCAGTGATATGCATTTTTTCAGGTGGGCTCATACTGTTCCAGAAAAGTGTCGCTTGTGAAAAGTGATCGGCAAAACTTTCGCTTCGAGCTCGGATTTTCACACCGTCCACTCTTTCCTGATAAGTGGCATATCCGCCTTTGTCCGGACTTACAGGTGACGGAGTGTTCCCGGCTAATGAGTTTCGGTGATAACTCACTTTCCCTAAATTAATCGTCTGGCGGTGGAAGCCTTCCCGCTGATTATTATGGAAGGGGACAACCGGTCTATTAATCGGGATCTCATGGAAGTTAGGTCCGCCCAGACGGAGTAATTGTGTATCTAAATATGAAAATAGCCGTCCTTGTAATAATGGATCATTTGTAAAATCGATTCCCGGTACGACATTCCCTAAATGGAAAGCAACCTGTTCTGTTTCTGCAAAGAAATTATCTACATTCCGATTTAACGTCATCTTTCCAATAATATTTACAGGAATGTCTTCTTCTGGCCAAATCTTTGTCGCGTCCAGGATATCGAACCCGAGGCTGAATTCGTCCTCTTCAGCAAGAATCTGAACACCTAGTTCGAATTCAGGGAAAAAACCGTTTTCAATCGCACCCCATAAGTCATTGCGGTGAAAATCCGGATCGATGCCCGCGAGTTTACGGGCTTCATCCCATACTAAAGAATGTGTTCCCAATAAAGGCTTCCAATGGAATTTTACGAAATGTGCTTTTCCTTCCTCATTGACGAGACGAAATGTATGCACACCAAATCCTTCCATCATGCGGAAACTGCGTGGGATAGCGCGGTCTGACATGATCCACATGATCATATGGGCAGATTCCTGGTTATTCGCGACAAAATCCCAAAACGTATCATGTGCAGTAGAAGCTTGTGGTATGTCATTATCTGGCTCCGGCTTAAATGCATGTACAAGATCCGGGAATTTGATGGCATCTTGAATGAAAAATACCGGAATATTGTTGCCAACTAAATCATAATTCCCTTCCTCGGTATAGAATTTGGTTGCAAATCCTCTCGCATCGCGAACGGTATCGGCAGAACCACGGGAACCATTGACAGTAGAAAATCGAACAAATACAGGCGTCTTTCTGGAAGTATCCTGAAGGAATTTTGCCCGCGTATACTTTTCCATGTTTTTGTATAACTGAAATTCACCGTGAACACCGAAACCGCGTGCATGGACAACACGTTCTGGGATTCGCTCATGGTCAAAATGGGTTAGTTTTTCACGAAAATGAAAATCCTCGAGTAAAGTTGGCCCCCTCACGCCCGCTTTTAATGAGAATTCATCCTCTGACACTTTTAACCCTTGATTCGTTGTAAGTTCTTTTCCTTTATCATCTGTTCGAAATATGTCTAATTGTTCGTCTTTACTATTCTTTCGGTCATTATGCTCATCCATTTTAATATCCCTCCTCAACATTAAATGGTATGAGTCCATGGAATAATTTATGTAAAAGTATGCATTTGCAAACAGTATAATAATAAACGTGAGAGAACTTTTAGATTATCCAAATAATTAACTTGTTTATAATAAGTAAAGGAACTAATAAAATTTGTATTTACCCACCTAAAAGAATAAAATAATACCAACAAGTATTTTAAAGGACGTTTAGATTGCCCTACAATAAAACAAGGAGTTGAAAGTGGTGAAGATTGCTCAAATTTCAAAGTATAGTCTCTTCAGTTTCTTTGGATTAGCAATAATTTTATTCGGTTTTATAACTACGCCACAAGCAAGTTATGAAATGGAAGACAATGATGTCATTCAGTCCATAAATCAATACTTACAAACTAATTATGTATCCATGTATGACAATGACAGTGAATATAATCTTGAAAATGAATTGTTAAAGGTTCAACAGTTACAACGTGATTTAGCACATGCGGATTTGGATAACAAACTGCATCAACAAGCTCAAACCATGCTTGGACAATTAAGTAGCGCAATTTATAAAAACGAACCAGAAAACGCCGATTTTTACGTAGATGCTTATTTATCGACACTATATGAAACCGAAAATGCGCAAAGCCAATATAGTGATTGGAATCTGTATTCAATGCCCTATAATGACCATCAACAGATGAATACAGAGCTATGGAATCAACTTACTGAACAAGAAAAAATCAGTTTTATTTTATCCATGAAATCAATCTTACTAAAACAACAAGCCGAACAGTACATGCCTTCTACATTTTATGTATTGGAAAAATTAGAACAGTCTTCTCACAATAACGTTGCTAACTCTGCTGTAAAAATTTTGCTCTACCCATAAATAAAATTTTTCTAACGAAGCGTCTGTCATGCTCCCACTCTTAGAGGTGGGAGTTCTTTTGAAAAAAAGAGGGTGGGACATAACCCAAAAATGCCATTTTTCTCTTAGAGAAAAATGGCATTTTTTTGCTGAGCGTAAAAATTGATTTCCATTCCGGGACGCTTTCCGCGTGGGTGAGGTCGGCTGGGACAGAAGTAGAAATTTCATAAACTTAGGAGAAAAACCTTATTAAGAAACGGATATTTTATAAAATTGATTGGAATGTAGGGCGACTCCTGCGGGAATAGCGTGACGCCTGAGACTAGGAACAAAAGCTAAGAACGCCACGTCCTATGGCAACGCTTTTGTGACCAACATCCTGTTCTAAAAATACGTTTTTATTTTATTTAACTTTTTGGGCATGGTGTGAAGCTGCTGCACCAGCCAGTTTACCAAATACTGAACCAGACATTAACCCTGATCCACCTGGGTAATTTTCATAGAAAATCCCACCAATCATTTCACCGGCAGCATATAAGCCTTCAATTGGTTCATTTTTCGTATTTAATACTTCACCTTCTGCAGTTGTCGCTAATCCCCAGAATGAGAATGTAATACCACAAGTAACCGGATAAGCATAGAAAGGCCCTTCACTTATTGTTTGTGCCCAGTTAGACTTCGGAGGCGTAATCCCTTTTGTACATTTTCCGTCTTTGTCAGAAGGATTAAATTCCCCTTCTGGAACAGCTGCATTAAACTCATTAATTGTTTGTAAGAATTGCTCCTTATTAATATCCAGCTGGTCTGCAAGCGCTTCTAGTGAAGATGCTTCAACGACTGTCGCCTCTTCTAAATTATACTCCGCGCGTAATATTGGACGAACCTTTGCATCATAAATTTGATAAGCAATATTATTTGGTTGCTTCAATATTTCTTTACCGTATTTTGCATATGTGTAGTTACGGAAATCCGCCCCTTCATCTACAAAACGGTTCCCTTCCACGTTCACCATCACACTATACGGATACGAGTGTTTCTTGAAAATATCACCTGGTTTTTGGAAATCTCCAACTCGTGGTGCATTGGCATCTGTCCCAATCGCATGACAGCCATTTACTTGACCGAATGTTTGCGCACCGATTGATACCGCCATATCGATTCCATCGCCAGTGTTAAATTCAGTACCTCGAACTAACGCCTCGTTCCACTCTTCCCCTAACGCTTCCGCACGTTTCTTCTTGTTCGCTTCAATACTGCCACATGCCAGCACAACGCTTTCACATTTAACCGTTTTAAGTCCATCTTTTGTTTGAACTTCGATTCCCGCAACTGTACTGTTCTCCGTTACAATCTTCGTCGCTGCACTTTCATACCATACATCAATCCCTAATTCTTCACAGCGATTGAATAAGCTTCGCATTAAGCCGATCCCTTTTTCCACCGTTTTAACTGGCAGACCGCCCCAGAATTGTATCTTCCCTTCTTTTTCAAAAGACTGATTCGCATAGTTCAATTCAAATTCTACGCCTTGTTTTTTCATCCATTCAATCGTTGGTAATGACTGATCCACTAGCTGACGAATCAGTTCCGGTTTACTTTGATTTTTTGAAACACGCATAATGTCATCATAAAAGTCTTGCGCCGAATAAACGGGCATATCGATTTTATTAATCGTTTCCTGATCTAAATCAACTACTTTTGTAACAGCTTCTAAATTTTGATAGGCTACACGAATGGCACCGTCTGTAAAGAATGAATTCCCTCCGCGTTTCTCGAACGGTCCTTTTTCCAGTACAAGTACTGAACTTCCTTGTTCTTTTGCAGAAATCGCTGCACATAACGCTGCATTCCCTGCACCTACAATTACTACATCATATTGTGACATCTGACATATCCCCTTTTCTATTTGTTAGCTTTACTATAAAAAATATATTGAAATAAATGAAATATTCATTTTTTAGAAATAACCATAAAATTTTTTTATCTCTTTAGTAATCTCCATTTTAATAGCGGTAAAATGATTATATAAATAAACAACATTCGAAATAACTGAAATAGGGTCACCTGGGTTGCATCGGCCTGTAAAGCAGTTGCGATTAGTCCCATTTGATCCATACCGCCCGGAGCAGTACTTAAGTAGCTTGTCGCAAAATCCATTTCAAAAAGCAGCACCATTCCTTCCGCAATAAAAAAAGTAATGATTAATAGTAATACTGCACTGCTGATTCCACCGATTAATACTCGTTTTGGTAAACGTAAAGATTTGGGATGTAATAGTAACCCGATATACGCACCGATACATAGCTGTGCGATATGCAATAAATTACTGTCTATCAGCGCTATTTCTACCTTCAATAGACTTAATAGTAACCCAATAATGACAGGTGTTAAAAAATGCGGTACGGGCAATTTTAATTTCTTCCCAACCGGTAACAATATAAAGCCAAGTAAAATTAAGAGGCCGTTATGCAATAAATTAGTTGAGCCTGTTTCGATTGTCTCCGGAACTTTCCCTGTTAAGGAAACTATAATCGGTATTAACCCGACTACGAAAAGTACCCGAATGACATGAAAGAACGTTACAACTGCTACGTCAATATCTTCCTGCTCTTCTGCAAATACAACTAATTGAGACAAACCACCTGGGATACTTGCTGTTAAAGCTGTTGCAAGTGGTATATGCGCCCACTTTTGCAATGCATATGCTAATGCAAGGCAACATGCACTTAACACGATGTTAAGGAGCAACATAAAAAGCAGTGTATCTTGCATGGCTACTAAAATATCAAAAGTGAAAAGTTGGCCAATCGCAGTTCCTACTATAAGTAATCCGATATTTCGCATGACAACCGGCCACTTCATCGGAAGTTTCCAAAGCAGTTGTGTGAACAATACACCAAATAAAGAGCCTAACATCCAAGGCATCGGGAAGTTGATTAATTGAAAAATGGTGACACCAACAATTGCGACCATTATCACTGTTACAATAGGGGAAATTGTGTGTATTAAATTCTTCTTTTTCAGATTAAACACTAATTGCTCCTGTAATGACCGCAGCAATAATAAGGACAATCGATGTTAAAAAGCACCATAGAAACGCATATTTTTGATATTCCCCTAACTCTTTTGAGATCATCCCAACTAACAAAAAGGTTGAAGCCACTAATGGACTTAATAGATGCACTGGTTGACCAAGTACAGAGGCACGTGCTATTTCAATTGGGTCAACCCCAAATGATGTAGCTGTTTCTGCCAAGACCGGTAGAACACCAAAATAATAAGCATCATTTGACATGACAAATGTGAAGGCCATGCTCGTAATCCCGACAATCAATGGTAATTGTGAGCCTAAGGAATCCGGAATCAAGGAGATTAGTGCATTGGACATGGCTGTTACCATTCCTGTTCCTGATAAGATACCCGTAAAAATTCCTGCCGCAAATACAAGTGCTGTTACGATTAATGCATTTCCTGCATGCTTCATAATAATCTCTTTTTGTACCGTATTTTTAGGGAAGTTAATCATCAATGCAAGGGCAAAGCCAAGGATAAAAATAGCAGATGGCGGCCAAATCCCTTTTACGAGGATGACCATCACAGCAACCGTTAACAACAGGTTTGTCCACCAGCGAATCGGTGAAGGCTTGCCTGCACTTTCTACACCTGTTTGCATAACATGGTCGATTGAAAGCTCATGAACTCCCACACGTTTGCGTTCCTTTTTCCCTAACAAATAAGCTACGAGCAGTACCCATATCGCCCCTATTACCATTAAAGGAATGAGAGGCACAAAAAATTCAGACGGATCTACACCAGTTGCAACAATTGCTCTCGTTGCCGGTCCTCCCCAAGGCGTCATCCCACTCATCACACTTAAAGAAAGCATTGCGATAGTTGCCAAAATTAAAGGATTCATTCCTATCTTTAAGTAGAGAGACAGTAATGCTGAAACGGTAATCATGTACGTTGTAGTACCATCTCCATCCAATGCAACAGCCAGTGCCAATACAGCCGTTCCCATTGCAATTTTTACCGGATCCCCTTTGACAACCGTTAAAAGACGATGAATAAAAGGATCAAATAATCCAGCATCAATCATTACCCCAAAATACAAAATAGCGAATAATAATAACGCAGCCGTTGACGATACTTGTTTCATCCCATCAAGCATCATGTCGCCAAGAGTTGAAGCAAATCCCGCAAATATGGCAAATAGAATCGGAACTGTTATTAATGCTACGATTGGTGATAAACGATTGCTCATAATGAGATACGTAAATAGGATTATCATTATAAAGCCTAAGCTAGCTATCATATACCTCCCCCGTTCTTATTAGTTTGAAAGCGTTTTACTATCCCCATTTTCAGAATATATGATATATTCAAATAAATAAAATAGATAGTTTTAAGCGATACCGATAAAATTTTTTTATTTCATCGAAGAAGGAGGAGTTGCCTGTGAATATAAATGACGCCCAATTATTAATAGATTTATACAAAACAAAAAACATTACACATACCGCTAGCAATCTTTATACATCTCAGCCCGCACTAACTTACCGGATTAAACAACTGGAGAAGAAATATAAAATAGAGCTAATTGTACGTGGCTCAAAAGGAATCGATTTTACAGAAGAAGGTCAAATTTTATATGATTATGCGAAACAAGTCATACATAATGAAAGATTATTAGTAGATCAGTTAGCCAACCTAACTGTAGATACAAGGGGTACCATTTCTATTGGTGCTTCCGGTTTATTCTCTTTATATCACCTCCCCAAAATATTGGATGAATTTAAACAACTTTATCCGAATATCTATATTCAACTAAAAACCGGATGGAGCAGTGAAATCAAAGAGTCACTGAATGCGGAGGAGATACATTTAGCAATTATTCGCGGTGATTATGCATTGAATGCCAAAAAGCATACACTTTTTACAGAAGAATTATTTGTCGTATCGAAAACACCATTTATAAAAGAGGATATTCCAAACTTACCGTTTATCACTTATAAAACGGATATTTCGTTAAGTCTTATGATTGATAAATGGTGGCGTACTTATTTTCAGCAACCTATCCGTCCCAGTATTGAAACCGACCAGGCTGCGACATGTAAAGAGATGGTGAAATATAATCTCGGAATTGCCGTATTGCCCGAAATCAGTATAGAAGGAGAAGAATTCTTTAAAATTTCATTGAACGATTTTGGAGAAGATATTTATTATAGAGAGACGAGTTTATTTTATAACCCGTATGTGGAGAAATTAAGACATGTTAAATTATTTTTGGATTTTTTAAAGGGACATTATAATAAATAGAATGGCTATGACAATGCCAAAAGTAAAAAGGGGGATCTCCAATGCCTGTTTACAACAAACTAGTACGCGACTTAATACCACAAATCATTGAAAAGTCTGGTAGTAAATTCACTACACGTATCCTACACTCTTCTGAACATTTGATAGAAATTAAGAAGAAACTTGAAGAGGAGGTGCATGAATATCAAGAGACTACTAATAATCAAGAAGCCTTAGAGGAACTAGCTGACATTTTGGAACTAATCCATGCTGCCCTCCCTATTCATGAAGCGACTTTTGAAGATCTTGAAAAAATTCGGGTTGCAAAGAAAGAAAAGCATGGTGGATTTGAGCAAGGGATTTATTTGATAGAGGTTGAGGATGAGTAATTTAAGACTCATTACATCTAACCTTGATGAATTTATAAAACTATTCCAATCCAATTCAACCATTCCCTTGAATAAAGAAACACTACGAACTTATAGGGCTGCCTATAAGCATGCAAATTAGACTGTTCCTTTGAGTAAGAAATGGAGCGAATCAGAAGAACAGGAAGCTATGTTCGGAACAACGAGCGGTGAATCATTAGCTCATGAAAGTCAAAAATCTTATCAACTAATATTAAGGAGTGTAACAATGGCCATCCCTACATATGAAAAATTTATGTATCCTCTTCTTGGCTGTTTAAAAGACAGGCAAGAACATACATTAAGTGAACTAAATGAATCACTTATTCAACATTTCAATTTAACAAAAGAAGATTTGGAAGAAATGATTCCTAGTGGTAAGAAAAGTTTATTTGGCAACCGTTTTGGATGGGCTAGAACTTACTTGAAGAATGCCGGACTAATAGAAAGTCCACGAAGAACAGTGTTTAGAATAACGGATAGAGGCTTATCTATTATTAACGATCATACCATTACATATATTAATGATTCAGTATTAAAACAGTTTCCTGAATATCTAGCTTTCAAAAAAGGGTCTTCTTCAAGTGCTGATAATCAAATTGAAGCAGCAAATACTGATACATCAAAAACACCTCTAGAACTTCTAACTGAAAATTACTCCCTCATTAAACAGGCCGTCCAAGAGGAGATACTCGAAAAAATTATGAACAACTCTCCCCAATTCTTCGAGCAGTTAATTGTCGATTTAGTTGTCGCAATGGGTTATGGCGGTTCCGTTGCAGATGCAGGTAAAGCAGTAGGAAAATCCGGTGATGGCGGAATTGATGGGGTTATTAAAGAAGACATTCTCGGTTTGGACAAAATTTATTTACAAGGCAAACGCTGGAGCAACCCGGTATCACGCCCTGACATCCAAGCATTTGTTGGCAGCCTTGTTGGGTTTAAAGCGAATAAAGGAATCTTCATTACAACTTCTCGCTTTACAAAAGAAGCCTTTGATTACGCAGAAGGTATCGACAAATCGCTAATCTTAATTGATGGCCAGCGATTAACAGATTTATTATTTGAATTTAACGTTGGTGTATCTAACGAACAAACTTTTACTATTAAACGAATTGATTTGGATTATTTTGAGGAAATGTAACGTTAGAAAATAAAACATATTAACAATTGAAGAGCAACAATCTTTACGAAAACAGCCAAACAAAAAGTAATGCTGCCCAGAAATAATTTACTGAGCAGCATTTCGCGCTTAGAAGACAGAATAATCAGTCTTTAGAAATTATACTAAGTTAATCGTTTCCCCGATGTTGTTACACGTACTTCTTTATTACCTTCTGCTTCAATTTCGATATTCGCTTTCGGCATTGTTAATAAAATCAGGATACCGACAACTAAAATAATTGCTAATGCAAACATACCTGTTTCTAAAACAAACATACCTAAAATTGTTGGACCTACGAATCCACCAAGTGCTGCAAATGAGTTAACAAGTGCAATTCCTACTGGTGCTGTTGACTCGGTGAAGAAGAATGTTAAATAAGCAAAGAAACTGCCCGTGAAGCCGTATAGTCCTGCTGAAGCTAGTGACAACATGGCAACCATTGGCCATAGAGTCGTAGCGAGTGCACAACCTACGAAACCAACTGTAGCAATAAGCAAACATACTACTAGATGCTGTTTATGCTTTCCTGTCCGGTCAGCGTTAAGCCCGGTAAAGATAATGGCAGGAATACCGACTAACGATGGTAACATAGCCATCCAACCAATTTCCATATTCGTTGTAGTGACTGCAGAGAGTGATTTAATGATTGTTGGTACCCAGAACGATAGACCATATACACCTGTATAGCCGGCAAAATAGAAAAGTGCTAATTTCCAAACCGTTGCATCCTTTAACATTGCTAGTTTAGACGGCTTATTGAGCCTTAATGCCTTTTGTCGCTCTACATTTAATTCGCCTTCCAACCAATTTATTTCTTCCTGTGTCAGCCATTTCGCTTTACTTGGACGATCTGTTAAATAAACTAATGTAATCACACCTAAAACTAATGCTGGAATCCCTTCCAAAATAAACATCCAGCGCCAGCCTTCTAAACTTGCCCAAGCAACGTTATCAATAATCCAGGCTGATAATGGAGCACCGATTAATCCTCCAATCGGCAAGGCTAATAATAAAACTGCTGTTGCTTTACCACGCTCGCGTTCGCGGAACCAATAGGTTAAATATAAAATAATACCAGGAAAGAATCCGGCTTCCGCAACACCTAGTAAAAAGCGTAAAATGTAAAGATGTGTAGCTGATTGCGCAAATCCAGTCAGAATAACAATGATTCCCCAAGAAAGCATTATACGCGCAATCCAAATTCTTGCCCCTACTTTATGCATAATCATATTACTAGGAACTTCAAAGAAGAAGTAACCGATAAAGAAGATACCCGATAATAACCCAAAGACTTCAGCAGTTAATGCTAAATCAGCGTTCATTTCTAACGCAGCAAACCCTAAATTTACACGATCTAAGTAGGCAATGATATACAGGATTAAAATAAACGGTAAAATACGAGTCATCGTTTTTTTCGTCGTCTGTTTCGCTAAAGCGCTTTCATTCATAGCTTTACCCCCATATCTAATTGAATTTTTAACCGGTCTTGCAATTGTTCAATCGTAAGGTCACCTAACAATTCCTTTACAATTACTTTTTCGTCCTCAAATTCAAATACCGCGTATTCAGTTACAAGCATCTCTATCCTGCGTATACCGCTTCTCGGATAAGTTAAGCTTTCTACAATTTTTGGATCGCCATCTTTTGTAAACAAAGTTGCGGCTGCAATTACCTTTTTGGCCCCTACTACTAAATCCATTGCTCCACCTACACCTAAAATCGGTTGCCCCGGTACAGACCAATTGGCAATTTCACCAAAACGATTCACCTGTAAAATTCCTAATACAGCTACATCGATATGGCCCCCTCGGATCATCGCAAAAGAATCGGCACTACTGAAAAACGATGCATCTTTTGTAATCGTAACAGGTTCTTTTCCTGCAGATATTAAATCTGCATCAATCTGATTTTCTGATGGTGGTGGTCCCATTCCTAATAAACCATTCTCTGATTGTAGATAGACATCTTTTCCTTCAATGTAAGAAGTCACTAACGTAGGAATTCCGATGCCCAAATTCACGATTTGACCATCTTGCAACTCCTGCGCAATACGTTTAGCGATAACTGTACGTGGATCAAACGCTGACATAGCGATCCCCCTCTTTCACATAGTTAGACTGCACAATATAATCTACATAAACATGTGGTGTAACAATTGCTTCAGGATCTAATTTGCCTACCTCTAAAATTTCATCAACCTCCACGATGACCGTTTCAGCAGCAGTTGCCATCATAGGATTAAAGTTTCTGGCAGTTGTATGATAAATTAGATTTCCTAATCGATCGGCTGCTTTTGCACGAATTATTGCCACATCGCCCTTGATTGCTTTTTCAAAAATATACGTTTCTCCATCTATAACTCGCTCTTCTTTATTGATTGCCAACTCGGTGCCTACAGCCGTTTTCGTATAGAAGCCACCAATTCCCGCGCCTCCACAACGAATGGCCTCCGCTAATGTACCCTGTGGTAAAAGTTCAATATCTAGCTTACCTTCCGACCAAGCAATAACTGCCTCTCTGTTCATTGTAAAAAATGAACCAATTGCCTTTTCAATCTTCCCTTGTAAAAACAGTTTGTGTAAACCGATCCCATGATCCCCTAAATTATTGCTAACTACATGCAATCCCTTCACATCGGTTTCAGCCATTTGATCAATAATTGTTAATGGTGCGCCTGACAATCCGAATCCCCCTGCTAAAATAACCTGATTGTCCTTGAATAACCCACTTAGTTCTGAAAGATTTTGGATGACTTTGTTTTTCAATTTTAACCCCCCTCATCTTATTAACTAGACTGCAGTCTAATTTTACAATAGAATAAAAGAGAAGTAAATGTATAAAGGATGATTTAATTGATTAAAAGAGAAAATGAAATACATAAAACAGAAAATAAAAGGGAATTCATCATAAGGATTGCCATGCAGTTGTTTAAAGAAAAAGGATATAAAAATGTCAGTGTCGATGAAATTGTACAAGCCTGTAATTCATCCAAAGGTTCGTTTTACCATCACTTTAAGTCAAAGGCTGAAATTTTAAATGAGCACTTTGCCTTGGCAGATAAGTATTATGAACAATTGTATAATGATCTACCAATACAATTATCACCAAAAAGACGATTACAGCTCTTTTTAGAGAACGTATTTATTTATTTAGAAGAAACGTTTGGGCGTGAGTTTTTATCCGTAGTTTACTCTACTTCTTTAGAATCTGAAGCTCATTTATATTTCAGGAATCCTAACCGTAAATTATTTATGTTATTTGAAGCATTAATTACCGAGGTTATTGAAGCAAGCCCATCAAAACCTGCGTTATCACTTAAACAATTAAAACTCGCCTTTACCCAGCTCGCAATGGGCGTCATTTATCATTGGTGTACCTTCCCAGAAGATCAGTCTCTCCAAGAAAGTGGTGCGAGTGCATTACAGCATTATTTAAATGGCTTTTCGTAAAGATTTAAAAATAAACAAAGGACAACCCAAACTCCTTGGATTGTCCTTTGTTATTTGTTGTATGGCACTCTATCTCAAATACTACTCTCTCAACCCTTGCCAGCTTTGCACATAGTGTATACCTACCCCGCTATAATAACGGTTTTTAGCATAATGGCTTGCCACTTGATCGAGTACTTGATTCATCTTGATTTCACCTTCAGCGGCAAATGTTATATATGGCTCATATGGGAAAGGCATTGTTTCAACACCAATAACAACCGGAGTTTGATACTTCTTTGCATAACTCATTTCATTTTTTGTAATGCTCTTTAGTGCGGCAACTGTATTGCGATAGGCCATGATGGAGACGCCGTCTGTATTCGCAATCATCCACTCTGCCAAGTTCCCTTCACCAAATTGGTTATAATATAGCACTTCATCATACCAGAATGGGATATCCGCCTCTAACCTTAGTTCTGTACAGCGTACTTTATAGAGGGCGTGTTGTATTAATTCTTGATACTGACTGACTGCAAGGTTTCGATTCTGTTCCCATAATGCAGATAAATAAGGCTCTACATCTAAATGGACTGCTGTAAATTTCGATGCAGGATATTCCTGATGGTATTGACTGATCCACGCCCAGAACGCATTAAAATTTGCTGTATTCCAATAAGAACCACCATCCAGTGCCTGCACTTCAATATTTGCTTCGCGCATCCTGTTAATAAAGGCTGCGTACATATCATTCGGTATTTCTGGATCAATCTGCAAATAAACGGTCGTTACTTCTTTTTCTATTAGAAACTGGATCGTTTGCTCATCTGTAATCGTATGGGTATGCCAAAGCCAAGTAGATTTTGTATTATTTTGCTGTGCCTGTGCATCATTCATTATAAAAATGACTCCTAACATCATAATAGCAGCGAATAGTTTTTTCAATTACATTCCCCATGTTCATTCGTAGTTGTTATTTTTAGTATAAATCATTGCACTTGTCAGAAGAAAGTATATTTCAAGAATTCTGTGAACTCTGGATTTCATGCAACATTAAAAAATTAAGCTCGCTGCGTTTTCGTCGCAGCGAGCTTGATAGATAGAATGAAACTTAACCTTATTTCAGCAATTTATCCAAAACAACAGCCGCCTGTGCACGTGTCAACGATTGCTTCGGATGAAACTCATTGTTCGTTCCTGTCATAATGCCGGCTGCTTTCAATGAGGCAACAGCTTCCTTGGCATGCGCGGCAATTTTTTCATCGTCCGTATAGACAGGCGCTTCAGCTACTGTGATCTGTCCAGCCGCCTTCAACGCATTGTAGACCGCTACTGCGAATTCTTCACGCGTAATTGGTTTTGCTGCGCCGAATGCTTTGTTGTTTAATGGACTGATGAACTGATTTGCCACTGCCCATGAAACAGCATCTTCTGTTGCAGATGCTTTTATGTCATTGAAGTTCGTAGTGTTACTTGCCGGTGTACCCGCCAATCGGTGCAGCACCAATGCGGCATGTGAACGGCTAAACGGCTTGTTTGGCGCGAATGTTGTCTCATTTACCCCTTTAAATAAACCGCGCTTTGTTACGTTTGCAATTGCTTCTTTATCCGGATGATTTTCAACATCTTTAAATGCGATCGAATCGTCCATTACATTCAACACCGTTACCGTACCACTCACTTCATGACCAACAATTAGCTGCGACTTGTCTTCCTTCGTAATGACGGCCATTCCTTCTGGGGAAACATCACCTTTAATATCATCCGAGAAGTCACGTAAGTTCAGATAGTCTACAAATTTTGCACTTGCCGGTTTTGTGATGTTGTACATCATGACACCACCGATGCGCTCCAGTCCAATGTATGCAAAGATTTCATCACCTACTTTGCCGATCTTTACATCTTCCGGCTCGGGTCCTTTTTTACCGCTGCGATTATCAAGTTTCACGTTCGTATTACTTGCGTTGAAATGTTCGGGATGATGCTGTGCTGTCATTGATTCAAAATCGCTGCCGCTATCGAACACGACATCCATTGTCTCAGCATCAAAGATAGCAAATGAACGTGCACCGAAAATATAGTCCTGCCCTTCTACAAAACCGTCGTAGCCAGACGTATCATATGTTACGATTTCTTCTTCCGTTTCGATTTCATTCAAATGGAAGTTTTCGCTGTCTTCCTCACCCCATTCGCGTCCATCGCCTTCATTGGCCGTGATGAGATAATCTTTGCCGTTAATCGTCACTGTTGCCATTCCATCGGGCATATAGATACCGAAGTAGTTTTCATTTTTAATCTCGATTTTGCCGTCTTTCAATAAGTCGATTTCATTGCCGGGCTTGCTGTGGTCTTTGAAGCCAAGCCCTTTCACAGATACCACTTCATTTGATGTTAAGTCAATTGTGGCAACGGCATTGTTTTCCTGTAACGCGACATACGCCATTGTGCTCGCTTCATTAACAGCTATGTATTCCGGCTCCAGATCTTCAGAAGCATTTGTATTTTTCTTTAAAATGACGTTGTCCGCAACGAGCTCAGCACGTTTTTCTGCTGTATCGAATGCTTCGAAGAAAAGTGTTTCTTCTGTTAATGCGTCAAAGCCGTTTGCTGTATTAATAACAGAAATGCTGCCTTTCGGGTCAACAATATCCGCGCCATAGCCTTCACGCGGCTCCCCCTCATTTGCTGTTAAAAGCTTCGTCCCGTCCGTTGTGAATGTAATATTGTCCGGCTGAATGCCTACTTTTGTCGCGCCAAGAAGCTTGCCATCCCCCGTTAGTACAACAGCATAACCGGCAGTGTTGTAGCCTTTTGCCTGTACCGACACCGCAATTACATTTTCTTTCGGGTGTACCGTAATGCTTGTTAAATCACCGTATTCAAATGTTTGGTCGAATGTGGCAATTGTTTTGGCGATATCGATCGAAAGGAAAGGCTTTAACGTCATGGCCTCATCTTTTGTATAGTTGAGTGAGATTGCTTCAATTTTCTTCGTTTCGCCATTTACAATATACGTTGCATGGGTGTACGGGTTATACGCAACAATTTCCGTGGTACCACCATCTTCATTTTGAACACCGGAGTCATAACGTGCATCTAAACTTAACGCAGCTTCTGCGACAATGGCAGGCGTAGTGACCGCCGCTCCAATAAGAGCCGCAGCTAGTAATTTCTTAGACATAGACAACATTCCACCTTTACATTTTTTCTTAGTGTAAGGGTGGAATATTAAGTTCATATGAATTAATTGTAAGAGATTGTAAGTATTATTATCACTGCATGTAATTAAAGGCCGGGAAAGTAGAAAGTTCCGGCTTAAAAGTACAAAGGACCGATGCAAAAGTAGAACTCTGCGTCATGAATATAGAACGAGGACTGATGAAAGTGGAACAAACCGGCTCAAAAGTAGAAGGCTTCGGGATAAGTAGAAGATTCTAGCTTGAAAGTTGAACAGTTCGGTCCGAAAGTAGAACTTAGTACCTTATTGTAGAAAGTAAATTGAGAAATGCGGACCAAAGCAGTCGCTCTTTTGAAGTAACCTGCATAATTTCCCCAAAAACAAGTACCAATTTCTAATTGTTTCATATGATTTATATGAAAGGGGGAGAAGGTTATCGTCTATACGGAAACGATTGATCTTCAAGGTCATTTATTTACTGCGGTAACGGTTCAATTACCTAAAACAACATTACTGACAATTTCGAATGAGCATGGCTACATTATGTGCGGTGCACTCGATGTTGGTCTGTTAAATGAAAAGTTGGCCGATCGCAAAATCATTGCGGGTCGTGCAGTAGGTGTTCGAACGATCGATGACTTACTTAAAGCGCCACTAGAATCCGTGACATACGAAGCAAGAGCGTACGGTATTGAAGAAGGTATGATTGGCGAAGAAGCATTATTAAAAATGATTTAGTTACATTGTAAGCTCTCAGGTGATGAGTTCCACCCCAAAAAAAGTTCCATGCAAAAACCGCTCTTTCAATTTCTTGAAAAAGCGGTCTATCTATTTTTATTGACGTGATTACGTACAATTAGATTGCTTTATTATAATAGGAAGCTTTTGACCCTTTACTTCTTTTCACGGCTAGAAGCTCTTCTAATTTTTGAATATATTCACGGTCTGCCGATATTCTTGTAAGGCTTGTTAATAAATATGGTCTTAATCCGGAATTGATTTTTTGGCAACGCGCAAGATTAATCAAATACTTGGCCATCTTAAATGACTTTAAGTGCGTATGTCCATTTTTAAATTCCTTCTTCGTATTGACGACCATAAATTCCTGCTTGCGCCCTTTATAAAAAGGAATAATAATAAACTCATCTTTTTTGAAAATTTGATTCATATTATCCTCATCCTTTTCGAATATATTCAAAAACGACCTTTCACATACGGAGAAATAGTGATCACCCCGTTTCTCTTAATGCCCCTCCCGCCTCTCCTTTTTATTGGTCTTACTTCTCCTTACCCTATTTACCGGTTACTTTATTCCAAGTTCCATCCAAAAAGCACTTTTTTAGCTATTATTAACAATTCGAATATGTTTTTACATTTGGTTAATATAGGATATTACGGAGGGAATGCAAATGACAGGACAATCGCTTGCATTTCACTGAATTTTCTGTAAAATTAAATCAAGTTCTATTCATTCCCCGAATGTTTTGGTCGCACATAACATTTTCAGCGGATTGGATAGGGCTTTTCTTTATGATTTCTTTACTTACTCAATAAAACAAAATAGTTCCGCTTATTTGGTACTTTACTGGTAAAACAAATGGAATAGACTGAAAAACTCCATTTATTTCTATGGAATACCGAATTCATAAAAAAAAACTACATTAAAAGTTCCTGTCACTTTTAATGTAGCCCGTTTACGTAATTTTATTTTACGAATTTCATGTCTTGAAGATTTTTCTACTTGGCTACTAAAAGCGCTGCCGCTTCCTCCAACGTCACCATATTTGTAATCATCGAACATGCTGCATCTAGAATCGGGAACGTTAGTGCAGCACCTGATCCTTCTCCAAGTCTCATATTCATATGCAGCATTGGCTCTAATCCTAGAAGCTCAGCTGCGATTTTTGCACCCGGCTCTTCCGATAAATGTGACGGAATCAAATACGCTTTCACATTCGGATTTAACTTAGAGGCGATTAATGCGGAAACCGTTGAAATGTACCCGTCAACAACGACCGGTACACGATTTGCTGCAGCTGCAAGGAAGATTCCGGCCATCCCGCAAATTTCCAGTCCGCCTACTTTTGCTACAACATCAATCGGATCTTCGGCGTTTGGCTCGTTCAAGGCAATCGCTTTTCGAATGACTTCGGCTTTATATTCGATACCTCCAGCTCCGACACCAGCTCCAAAGCCCGTTACTGCCAGCGGATCACAGCCGTGAAGCACTGAAAGCACCGCAGCACTCGGTGTCGTATTCCCGATACCCATTTCCCCGGTACCAATGAGATTGATACCGTTTTGGATCGCTTCTGTTGCGACTTCAATTCCTACTTCAATCGCTTGAATCGCTTCTTCTCGGGTCATTGCTGGACCTTTCGCCATATTGTCTGTCCCGTATTTGACCTTTTTAATGATTACCCCAGCATCTTGAGGTAAATCTTCTTTTACACCGATATCTACCGGAATGACTTGTGCATTCGAAATTTTCGCAATCGTACACATCCCTGTCGTCCCTTTTGGAAATGATAATGTTTGGAAAACCGTTGTACTTTGCGGATTTGGCGTTACGCCCTCCTCATACACCCCGTGATCCGCAGCCATGACGATCACCGCTTTATTATCGATTTTAGGCGCAAGGTCACCCGTAATTGTGGCGATTTGCAGAGCTAGTGATTCGAGCTTCCCTAGGCTTTGTGGTGGTTTGGCTAAAGAGTTTATGTACGTACGTGCTTTTTCTTCCATTTGTCGGTCGATTCCTTGAATTTGATCAATTGTTTGCTGTAATAATTGCATGTTTCGTTTCCCCTATCTAAATGTATTTTTGACAATAAAAAAGCCTGCAGTTTATTCGATAACAAATAAACTACAGACATATCCAGTGTCTATAAACAGTAAGCGTATTAGGCAGGTCTCCTGGCTCAGATTCACAATTTCATAGCCCCTTCCCAGATGTAAATCCAGTGGGTTTTGCTATGCAACTCCTCTATACAGTGTTGGGATTACGCTAAAGCTTTTCACTTTATTCCCTATTCTCCCTTAACGGGCACCTAATGCTTGATGAATTTAACATTACTTTATGACGAATGACTACTTTCGTCAAGGGTCGTTTTTTAGTAATCTGCCATGTTGATCTACTCGGGAGCATATAAATTTATTTCTATATTTTCCTTAACAGACAAAAAGGTAACGTGTTAAAATTTCCCTGCCCGCTCTAGAGAATTAGGTTGTTTATATGCAAAGTAATAGGATAAAAACCCTAATAACAACTGCATGAAGATTGTTAATAATATATTGTTCGACATATAGTAAAGACCTTGCCCGAATATTACCAAACTGATGAAATACAAATAAATATTTTTTGGAAGCTTCAGGCTAGTAAATAGGAACATTACAAACAACGGCATCAACGCTACGTAAATTAACCCGAAATATATGATGATGTCCAGCAAGTGAATGGACTCCACAAAAATAATACTGAATAAAATACCGATCAGAAAAAGAATTGTTAGTCCGTTAGATTCTCCATTATTTAGATTCCGCATGGATTTCACGCTGACTAAAAGAGGCGCTAAAATCGACATCAAACAAAATGCCGCAAATAAATAACTTAACGCATTTGATTCTTCAATATGTAAATACGATAATAATAGCATTTCAATATTTTCAAAAGGTCCTTGATAAATAGCGATCAACAGAATGGCGGTTAACGAAAAGCTTATCAATATTTTAATAACTCCAGTAATTAACAGTGCGATGGACCTTTTAGACTTTTCGATTAAAGATATCGTATACCACGTAGGCAAATCAACTAGAACATGGCAGCATGCGATAATGAACAGTGCGATGTAGAACGGCACATAGCTGCTGTCTTTGAAATACAGTAAATAAGGGTGATATAAGCGGATTCCTTCATACACCTCTGTTGAACCGTTTAATATAAAATAATAGATTGGGATAATGGTCAGTGTGACAAAAAGCAAAATCGAATACATCAGTGCAATCGACTGGGTAGCTTTTATAGAAGCTATATAGCAAATAACTACCATTATCCCGATTGTAATAAATGTCCAATAAATCCCGTTTGACCCGAAAAATATTTGGTAAAAGGTAGACAGCACGACGATTTGCACAATCCAAAGTTCTAATTGGACAAAATAGCAAACAATTTTTATAAATCGTTTATTAGCAACACCACTTAACTTGCTATAGCTTTCCTCGAAAAAGTTTTTCATATTGCTACGATTGATTTTTTTCATGAAGAATGACAGAAAGATCAGTGCTGTACCATACGCGCAGTTTAATATAATCGCAAATAAAATACCAAACTTTACAAGTGACTGTTCCGAAGATAATAAAGCATTCCCTGTAATCCACCGCACTAATAATAAAATCGTACCCATCGAAGTACCTACCCATATTACATTGCTAGCTATTTTCATGCTGCATACCTAGCCGAGATCTTAATCTGTACTCTCTCGGTGTTATACCAAACTTCTTTTTAAAAGCGACACTTAAATAATGTTGGCTATTAAATCCGCACTTTTCTGCAATTTCCGAAATACTGTGTTCTTTTTCGCTTGCCAGAAGCTGCGTAACTTTCTCAAGGCGATACCGATTCAAATATTCATTTAAACCGATTTTTTGCGTCTCTAAAAACTTGCGGCTTAAATAGCTTGGGTTTATAAAGATTTTTTTGGCGATATCATTCACAGTTAGTTTTTCGCTGTAGTTTTCGTGAATAATGTCCAAGGCGCTTTGAATTGTAGAATCTTTTGAGTTCCAATGATCATATTTATTGATGACCCGCATCAAGTCGTCTTCGATAATCGGTTTTGTCAAATAATCTTCTACCCCGATGCGAATAGCCTTCTGGGCAAACTCAAAACTTTGGTAGGCTGTGACCATGACAATTCGGGTCTTATATAGTGCTTTTAAATCCTTTGCCAATTCCAATCCGGATTTCCCTGGCATATGGATATCCAAAAAAATGAGCTCGATTTTAGTTTTTTTAGCAATTTGTAGTGCTTGTGAGGCATCGTATGCTTTAAAAATCGTCCAATTGGGGAAATGAGGTGATATCAAATATTCCAGCTGCTCTACTTCTAAATGTTCATCATCTATTAATAAAATATTCATCTTCCACCTCGTGTCTAATCGTATCTGGAATCGTTATTTCAATACTGTAATAGGACGCTGTTTCGTCAATATGAACACGATAATTGTTGCGCCCGTAAAGATGCTCTAATCTTGAATAAATATTTTGAAGCCCGTGACCGCTTCGTTCGATTTGTTTTTCATATTGTACGGGTTGCTTGGAGTTTTTCACACGAATTTCCAACTGATTTTCTAATTTTTGAATCGTAATATCAAGCTGGTGTTGGCCCGGATTCACTTCAAATTCATGCTTATACGCGTTTTCGATAATCGTCTGCAAAATAAATGGTGGCACGAGCCGATCCTTCACTAGATCGTCAATGTTCCGCTCAATGAGCACTCTGTCACGGAATCGGTAATTTTGTATTGTTAAATAATGTTCAATCAATTCAATTTCCGTTTCGATTGGCGTGACGACATCATGCTCTTTAAAATGAAACTTCAAAAATTGCGAAAGACTTTCAATCGCCAATATCAAATCTTTTTTTCTGTCCAGCCTCGCTAAACTTAATACCGTATTCAATGTGTTAAAAAAGAAATGTGGCTTAATCCGCTGAGTCAATTTTATATAGTTTACTGTATGTAAATCTTTTTCGAGTTCGAGCGCACGCTTTGCTTCCTTTAAAACATTGATTTGCTTTTCAAAAATTGAAATAAACCCCAATAGCATTGAAGCTATAATTGGGGCTAATACACAAATAAAAATAAAAATATTGAACGTATCTAGTTGAAACATTGCCGTGTGCTCCTAAAATGAATTACTACCATTAAATCAATTTTTCCCAATGGTGACAAGTTACTTCTTGATTATTTTGAACATTCTGCATAGCAGGCTCTTCTGTTTTGCATTGTTCTGTAGCAAACGGGCAACGAGTATGGAAACGGCATCCTGAAGGTGGCGATAGTGGAGATGGAACATCGCCTTTCAATAAAATTCGTTCTTTCCGGTTCACTTTTTCAAACGTAGGAATCGCAGAAAATAAAGCTTTCGTATAAGGATGTTTCGGTGTATTGAATAAATTGTCCTTCGAAGCAATTTCTACAATTTTACCTAAATACATCACAATTACGCGGTCCGATATATGTCTCACAACACTTAAATCATGGGAGATGAAAAGCAGTGTCAACCCTAATTCCCGTTGCAGTTTTTTCAAAAGGTTTAATATTTGCGCCTGAATCGAGACGTCCAATGCAGATACGGATTCATCACAAATAATAATTTTTGGATTAACCGAAAGCGCTCTTGCAATCCCTATACGCTGTCTTTGTCCACCGGAAAACTCATGCGGATACCGATCCAAATACTCCGGACGTAAACCGACCAATTGCATCAGTTCGACCATTCTACCTTCCTGCAAATCTTTCGGCACTACCTTTTGAATGGTCATCGCTTCTGACAGCATTTGACGGATTGTTCTTCGCGGGTTTAAAGAAGCAAAGGGATCCTGGAAAATAATTTGAATGTCCTTACGCATAACATTCAATTGTTTAGTCGATTTGCTTAATAGATCTTCGCCAAATAATTTAATCGAACCGCTTGTAGGCTCGTCCAATCGTAAAATAGATCGTCCGGTTGTCGATTTTCCGCAGCCTGATTCACCGACAATACTTAATGTCTCCCCTTCGTACAACTCAAAAGAAATATTATCGACCGCTTTTACTACTTGTTTTTCTCCAAATAATTTATCGCGCTTCACATTAAAGTATTGCTTCAATTCCTTTACTTCCAAAATGGGCTCTTTCATCGTCTTCATGCATTGCCACCCCATTCATTTGTATATTTAAAGCAACGAACTGTTCTGCCTTCCCCCATTTGAACTAAATCCGGTTGTTTCGTTCTGCAAATTGCCGCAGCAAATTGGCAGCGTTCCGCAAACCTGCAGCCAATGGGATAGTGATACGGGCTTGGCACACTTCCTTCAATCGTTGCCAAATCTTCCTGGTCGCCATGCAATTTAGGAATGGAATCAATCAACCCGTTTGTGTAAGGATGAAGCGGCCCCTCGAAAATGCTATCTGCCGATCCTTCTTCAATAATTTGACCTGCGTACATGACCGCTACTTTATCGCACATTTCCGCCACTACTCCCAAGTCATGGGTAATAAAAATAATACTCATGCCAAGCTTTTGCTGCAGTTCTTTTAAAATTTCTAAAATTTGTGCCTGTATCGTTACGTCCAGTGCAGTTGTCGGCTCATCCGCGATTAAAACTTCGGGATTGCAAGCTAACGCCATCGCAATCATGACACGTTGTCTCATACCGCCACTCAATTGAAACGGTTCTTGTTTAGCCCGTTTTTCAGGTGCGGGAATTCCGACAAGCTCCAGCATTTCTACTGCTTTACGCCATGCCTCTTTTCTAGAAAGATTCTGATGTAATCGCAGCGACTCCGCTATTTGTTCGCCGACAGTTAGTACTGGATTTAAACTTGTCATCGGCTCCTGAAAAATCATGGAAATCTTATTGCCGCGCACTTTGCGTAACTGTTCATTATCCATTGCAATTATGTTCTCATTGTTCAGTAAAATTTCGCCATCAACGATTTTCCCCGGGGGTGTCGGTATTAACCTTAAAATAGAAAGAGATGTCATGGATTTGCCGCAACCCGATTCACCTACAATGCCTAAAGTCTCCCCTTTTTTCAGATGGAAAGATACTCCATCAACAGCTTTTGCTATGCCTTCTTCCGTAAAAAAATGCGTCTTTAAGTTTTTAACTTCCAATACTGTTGTTTCCATTGTCATTTCCATCCCTCCCTAATTCAGATCAATCCGTTTATTAAAGACTTTATATAAAATATCTACAAATAAATTTACGAAAACGAAAATCATGGAAGCAACTAAAACCCCGCCCTGAACCATTGGTAAATCACGTGTTCGAATCGCATCCACAATCATCCGGCCTAATCCATTTACAGCAAACACTGATTCTATCAAAACCGTTCCGCCTAACAGACTACCAAATTGTAAACCAACTACTGTAATCACCGGGATTAACGCATTTCGTAATGCATGTTTGAAAATAATCATATAACCTTTCAATCCTTTAGCTTTCGCCGTACGGATAAAGTCCTGATTGATTACTTCCAGCATGCTAGATCTTGTCATACGCGCAACAATAGCAGCTCCCCCGGCTCCCAACGTAATTGCGGGTAAAATAATATGCATCGGACTATCCCAACCGGCTACTGGCAGCCACCCTAAATTAATCGAGAACGAGTACATTAGTAAAATCCCTAAGAAAAAGCTCGGTAGTGAAATTCCTAATAAAGCAATAATCGTTACACCGAAATCCATCCATGAATACGGTCGAATCGCAGAAATGATTCCTGCCCCCAGACCGAGTACAATGGTAATTAAAATACTGTATACGGCCAGCTCAATCGTAATAGGTAAACGAACGATTATTTCATCCAGCACTTGATTGCCGTTTTTGATGGAGTGACCTAAGTCGCCTTGTACTACACCTTTAATATATTCCCAATATTGAATATGCAAAGGCAGATTTAAACCTAAGTTTTCACGAAGCTCTTCAATTGTTTCCTGTGAGGCCCCTTCACCAGCCAATACGATAGCGGAATCCCCCGGCACCATCTGCATAATTAAAAATACCACGAGTGTCACGCCGAAAATGACAGGCACAATCTGAACAAGTCTTTTTAAAATAAATAACGTCATTGAAATCCCCTACCCTTTCATCCGTGGATCAAGTGCGTCTCTTAACCCATCGCCCAATAGATTCAAACCTAACACCAGCATGGAGATCATTAAGCCCGGAAATAGCGCAATATGCGGCGCATTAAATAGGAAATCCCGCCCTGTCGATAACATCGCCCCCCACTCAGGTGACGGTGGCTGTGCACCTAAACCTAAGAAAGAAAGACCCGCAGCCGATAAAATCGCTGTTGCCAATCTCATAGACGCCTGAATAATAATCGGGGATAAAATATTCGGCAAAATGTGCCTTACTATAATGATCAAGTCATTTGCACCCAATGTTCTAACTGCATCAATATATTCCAGCTTTTTTACTTCCATTGTGGATCCGCGCACAATTCGCGCAAACATCGGTACAGAGAAAAAACCTACAGCTAGCGTTACATTAATGAGGCTTGTCCCTAAAGCACTCACAATCGCCAGAGCCAATAAAATACCCGGGAAGGCAAGCATCACATCAATAATACGGCTAATAATCGAATCAATTATGCCGCCATAATACCCTGCAACTAATCCTAGAATAATTCCTACAGACCCTCCGAACACTACCGCGAAAATACCAACACCCATTGTTAAATACGCACCGGATAAAATCCTGCTTAATATATCCCTTCCTTTATCATCCGTTCCCATGAGATGGTCCATGCTTGGTGACTGCAATTTATTTGCCAAATCTATCTCATATGGATCATAGGGGGCCAGCCACGGTCCCAAAAGTAATATAATAGCGTAGACGATTAAAATCCCTAACCCTACCATTGCAGTTTTGTTCTTTTTCAGTTTGCTCCATAATTTTCCGCTTTTATTTTTTTTGGCTTTAATAACCGGTTCATTCAGTTTAACCGTATTAACATTATTCTCCATTTAATCTCTCCTACAACTTTATTTTGAATGTGTTCCAAATGTAAAAAATAAAGAGGGCAAAGTAAATATGAAAAAACTAACTTATCAGAAAATTTAAAATACAAGTAATAGAATTGAAAATATCTCTTGTTATTGTTTTATATAATGCATAATAGGTTAACCGAAATAATTATTGGAGGGATCAAACATATGAAGAAAATGAAGTATATGTTTACACTATTATTATTTGTACTCATATTACAAGCCTGTTCAACAACTGATAATACGAATACAAGCAAGGGAGAAAACAACAATTCAAAAGCCGGAGAAGAACTGATTATATTACGGGCATCTGATGCGACAAGCTTAGATCCGCATTTCATTACAGATATTCCATCAGCGAATATCATTCACGGTAAAGTTTACGAAACACTTATCGCTTTCGACAAAGACCGGAATTTCCAGCCTTTACTAGCAAAATCGTGGGAGCAGGTAGACGATACGACATGGACTTTCGAATTAAACGAAGGAATTAAATTCCATGATGGCACTGATTTTAATGCAGAAGCTGTGAAAACAACATTTGACCGATTATTTGATCCTGCAACAGGTTCACCACAAAAAGATAAGTTAAGCATGATTACGGAAGTTATTGTAAATGATACGTATTCAGTTTCAATGAAGTTAGCATCACCATATGCCGGATTACTATCAATTTTAGCAAGTAATGAAGGCAGTATTATTAGTCCAAAAGCGATAGCTGAAAGTGGCGATAAATTAAAAACAGCACCTGTTGGAACTGGACCATTTGTCTTTAAAAGCTGGACTTCTGGACAATCTATCGAGCTTGAAACAAATCAGGACTATTGGGGCAATGTGCCGGCATTCAACAAGCTGACATTTAAAATCGTACCTGAGGATGCAACACGTATCGCTATGGTTGAAAACGGCGAAGCGCATATTTCAGATCAGATTCCTGTAACAGATTTAGCCCGCATTGAAAGTTCAGACTCCATTTCTTTATACCGTACAGAAGGTCTGGCAGTAGAATATATCGGCTTCAATGTCCAAGATCCATTCCTATCAGATGTGAAAGTACGTCAAGCTATCAGCTATGCTGTTGACCGTGAGTCCATTATCAGCGGTATTTATGAAAATGTGGGGACATTAGCCAACTCTGCAATGAGCCCGATGGTAATCGGCTATTCTGAAAATGTAAAAGGCTACGATTACAATTTGGGAGAAGCGAAAAAACTATTGGCTGAAGCTGGTGTAAAAGAAGGAACGACTGTAAAAATTTTAACGAGCGACCGTAAAGAGCGTATTAATATGGCCGAGGTTATTCAATCCCAATTAAAAGGTATTGGCTTGAAGGCGGAAATTCAAGTGATGGAGTACGGTGCATACATTCAGGAAATTTCCAATAAACAACATCAAATGTTTATCGGCGGCTGGGGGAATGCAACTGGTGATGGCGACTATAACCAGTACAATCTATTCCATACTGCTTCACAAGGTGCGCCTGGCAACCATTTCTACTATTCTAATCCGACTGTCGATCAATTAATTGAAGATGCACGTGCAGAAAGTGATTTGGAAACACGTGAGAAGATTTATGAAGAGGCACTAAAAATAGAATTAGAAGAAGCTGTTTACATTCCCGTTCGTAACTACGAACATTTAGCGGTAGTAAGCGATAAAGTCAAAGGATTTTGGTTAGATGCATCGAACTACGCTATGGTCCGCGATGTAAAGGTATCACAATAAACCCGAAAGGAAGGAATCCTTTAACATGAATCTATTAATTAAAAACGCAAAATTAGAAACCGGTTATATTTTCGAAGCCGATATAGTAACAGGTACGAAAACAGAGAATTTCGACATCCTCATTAAGGATGGTCAAATCACAGCGATTGAAAAGGAAATTTCAGAACCATTTATAGAGACGATCCAAGCAAATGGGAAGCTTCTGTTGCCTTCGTTTAGAGAAATGCATATTCATATCGACAAAACTTACTTTGGCGGTGAATGGATTGCCCCAACACCTATTACAGAAGGCATCTTTACACGCATTAAAGAAGAAATTGCGCTATTGCCTTTACAATTGCCAGTAGCAAAAGAACGCGCAGTCAAAATGGTTGAGCATTTGATTGCACAAGGTCATACACATATTCGCAGCCATTGTAATGTCGACCCTCAAATTGGGGTTGAGCATATTAAAATCACAAAAGAAGTTCTTGACTCTTTTGCAGACAAAATCACGTATGATATCGTCGCTTTCCCGCAACATGGATTATTGCGCTCAAATGTAGAACCTTTAATGAGAGAAGCGATGGAACTTGGAGCAACACATGTCGGTGGTGTAGACCCTGCAATTGTGGATCGTGAAACACGCCGTTCTTTGGAGTTGATCGTTGAAATTGCGCAAACTTACAACAAGCATATTGATATTCATTTACATGACCGAGATTTGCTCGGCGCGTTGGAAATCCATACATTAATCGATATTATCGAAGAACACAACTTTAAAAATGAAGTTACAATCAGCCATGCGATTGCGCTGTCGGATTTGGATGAAGGACAATTAGCACCACTTGTCACTCGAATGGCTGCTTTGGGCATCGATGTTACTTCCACGATTCCGATTGGGCAAAACCGTTCCACTATCCCGGTCAAGTATTTATATGATAACGGAGTTAAAGTGTCAGTCGGTCATGATAGTCTGACAGATCACTGGTCGCCTTTTGGTTCTGGTGATACGATTCATAAACTGAATACACTGGCTGAGCGCTTTAAATATATTGATGAGCGTTCATTAGGACAAACCTGGAAATATGCCGCAAACGGACTGACACCTTTAGATTGGGACGGCCAACAAATCTGGCCGAAGCTCGGGGACGCAGCAAACTTCCTTTTAGTAGATGGCTCCAGCAGTGCGCACGTTGTAGCTAGACGCTGTACTATTACAAACGTTATTTCCAAAGGAAAAATAATCCACAGCAACACAACTGTTTTGGAAGGAGAATTCCGATGAATCAATGGCTTAAAAATGTACGTTTAGAAACCGGTGAAATTGTCCACAGTAACAACCGTATTGAAACGACTACAGAATTATTCCATCTTGAGATTTCTCACGATGGGCATATTGTCGACATTGTCCAAGCAACAGCGCCAGTCAATGCCTCGAATGGTATCGATTTAGAAGGCCAATTAGCGCTTCCTATTTTTAAAGAAATGCATAACCATTTGGATAAAACGTACTTATCTTTAGACTGGAAAGCTTGCCGACCAGTAAAAAACTTGAAAGAACGCCTGCACTATGAAGCACAAGAACTTGAATTGCTAAGCGAATCAATTGAACAGCGCGCTTCTGCAATGATCGAAAAAATTATCGCAAATGGTGTGAACCATATTCGTACACATATTAATGTAGACCCTTATATTGGCTTAAAAAATCTGGAGGGGGTTGTAAAGGCATTAAAAAAATACAAAGACTTCGTTACTGCTGATATCATTGCATTTCCCCAACACGGATTGATGCGGGATGACGTTCCAGATCTTCTGCGAAAAGCGCTTGAAAATGGCGCGACAATGCTTGGTGGATTGGATCCGGGGGGCATTGATGGAGACATCGAAAACTCCCTTCGCCTAACAATGCAAATCGCCGAAGAATACGGGGTAGATGTAGACATTCATCTACATGACAGCGGGTATTTAGGCTATTATACAATTGATAAATGGATCGATCTAATCGAGGAACATAACTTTGGACACCGTACCGATTTCAGCCATGCTTTCAGTTTAGGCGATGTGAGTGTACCTGAACAGATTGCGATTGCTAAACGATTAAAGAAACACGATATTCGCATTATGTCTACGGTGCCATTTAATTTAGGGCGAGTGATCCCGCCAATTGACTTATTAACAGAACACGGAGTGGAAGTGCACTTTGGCTTCGATGGTTTCTACGATTCATGGAGCCCATACGGATCTGGTGATATTTTGGAGAAGGCAAATATTTTTGCGGATGTAACGCGAAAAATTGATGAGCGCGGACTACGCAAATCATTAGGATATATTACAAACCATATCACGCCTTTAAATGCACAAGGTCAACAACAGTGGCCAAAAATCGGCGATGAGGCAAGCTTTGTTTTTGTCCCTGTAAGCTGCAGCGCGGAGGCAGTAGCCCGTTTACCAAAACAACGCACCGTCATGAATAAAGGTAAGCTATTTAACTCACTCATCACCACATGATCAGAACATACTTTATCCTGTTAATTTGCGTTAGTTTATGGGCTTCTAACTTTATTATTGCGAGCGTTCTAGTTGAGTACGTAAATTCTTTGACGATTACTATAATCCGGCTCGTTTGCATCGTACTTTTTTTAGTGCTCATAGGCTATCGGCAAATACAATTGAAACTGCCTACCGTAAAATTATGGCTGCTCTTAATGTTTGCAGCCTTGCTGGGCGTCAGTATTAACCATTATTCTTTTTTCAAAAGCATGGAAACTACTACTCCGATTGTCGCAGCATATATTTTAGCGCTGACACCTATTACGACAGGTATCTTGAATAAGATGCTCTTTAAAGAAAAGAAACCGCGCTCCTTTTGGTTGGGCTCTGTACTCTCTTTCATCGGTGTCATCATTATCGTTTCTTTTAAAGGAGAGATTCATTTCACCTTTGGTACCGGCGAACTTTTTAGTGTTTTAACGATGGTGAGTTTTGCAGGATTTCTAGTATGCCTGCAAGTATTGAGCAAAGATATGAACAGTCTCACCCTTACGTTCAGCACAGTTTTTTTCGGGCTGCTCTTTCTTCTTCCATTTTCATCCATTCCGCAATTAACCGAAATCCGGAATGTTGAATCGCCCATCCTTGTCTTACTGGTCGTATCGGCTATTTTAATACATGGGCTAAGTAATTTAGTGTGGAATAAAGAAATGCCGAAAGTCGGGGCATCTGTTGGAGCACTTTTCTTAAATCTGGAACCGTTAATTACGATAGCCTTGTCTTTCATTTTCCTTGGCGATGGCATTTCGGCTGTACAGATTATCGGTAGTGTCTTTGTATTATGCGGCATTGCTGTTTCGTTGAACTTTTTTAACATGCAGCGCTCTTTCAGGAACAGTATGAATTGAGGAGGAGGCGTGTATTAATTGGCTAGTCTCTGCCTTAATAACCGCCGCTCAATAAAAGCCTTAAGTAGAAATTCCATTAAATAAGTATTTAATCTTTATTAAGAAACGGATATTTTATAAAATTGATTGGAATGGAGGGCAACTCCTGCGGGAATAGCGTGATGCCTGAGACTACAGGCTCAGGCCACGCCCGCGGAAAGCGTCCCGAAATGGAAATCAATTTTTAAGCTCATCAAAAAATTGCCATTTTTCTCTCAGAGAACAATGGCAATTTTGGGTTATGTCCCACCCTCTTTTCAAGGTTTATGAAGAATATATCTGAGTTATAGGTATCCTTATGCACTTGTATCAATACAAGAGGAAATCTTATTTATTGTCCATTTCCAGGTCATTTGAATTTGCATATTCCAACCGCTTTATTACTTCTCCTTCAGCCTCTAAACGTCTCCCCAATCGCCATCGTTTTCAACTCCACATTTGCCAAAGCCGCCTGCTGCCAATGAAAATGCAGCCGGTCAATCGCTTCCTTTGGCGTCTCATCTGCCAGCATATACGCACCGTAATGCATCGGGATAAACACTTGCGCCCCTACATCACAAAACGCCTGGATTGCTTCTTCCGGTGTCACGTGGGAGGCATGCATAAACCATTCCGGCTCATATGCACCGATTGGCATTAGCGCTGTATGTATGTTGAAGCGTTCCCCAATATCTTTGAAGCCCCGAAAATACCCGCTGTCTCCGGCGTAATAAATGCTTTGCGCATCTGACGCCGTTTGCAGTACAAATCCGCCCCAATGCGATGTATTCGTATCCCAAAGCATGCGTCTCGTCCAATGCTGAGCGGGTACGAAATGAATTTCAAGCAGGCCCGCCTCATGCTTGTCATACCACGAAAGCTCGATAAAGTTTGGCAATTTATGACGCTTCATCAAATAACCGAGCCCTTCCGGAATGAGAAACAATACATTCGGGTTTCGTTTCTTCAACAACTTTAACGTCGGTACGTGCAGGTGATCGTAATGCGCATGCGAGATAAGTACGATATCAATTTCGGGCAGCTCATCTAACCGTAATCCCGGCTCGGTTAACCGTTTCGCCACACCCATCCAATATGCCCAAACCGGGTCTGTTAAAATATTGAGCCCTTCTTTTTGAATCAAAAAAGTCGAGTGGCCAATCCAAGTAACGGACTGCTCTGTACGGTTACTTTTTAGGAACGCAATCTGCTTTTCTTCACACTGCGGCACTTCGTAATCGATCAATTTCTTTTGCTTTGACCGCTGCCATTTCAGCACATCTTTAAATGTCCCGAGCCGATCAATTTGATCTAAATTGGAAAAGCGTTTTCTCATCGCAGCACTCTCCTACTTCTTAAAAGCTTAATGATACAAATTCCTACGCAAATTGCCCTGCTTTGGTTTCATTGCAAACTTTGCAAAAAAGTAAACAAAAAAACTAATCAAAGTTGCAAGGTTAGTGAAGCTGTTAGATAAAGTTGAAGTGATATATAAACCGCTCACAATATTTAAAGTGAAAAATACGAGAATTCCAAATAACGCAGCTGTCATCACAATATTTTTTCTTGCCATTTGTTTTCGAAACATCGGACTGCCCACAATGTGTTCGCTGCTCCTTGTTTCTTTAACTTGTTTGACTAAAGCATAAAATAAACCTGCAATAATAATACAAACTACTGCATATCCAATTATTTCATCCATTTGCTACCTCCGACTCTTTGCTCATGTTACGAGTAAAACTCTTTTAGCTTTTCAGGCAATGTTTTATGCATAATATATCCTGCTAAACCCAATCCAATCAAAATCAATACAATTTCTAATATGTTAGCTATCCAATCGATCTGTATGGCGTCTGTAAAATGGGAACCACACATAATGACGAATATCGCTACAGCCCATGCTACTAAAAATCCGCCGCCACCTTGTAACCACTCTTTTTTTGATAGCTGTTTAAAAATCTCTCTGTTTTTATAAAATTTCACAATTAAAAATAACCATAGTAAGCCACTTAAGATCCATCCTACCATGCCAATCCCTCACTTTTGGAAAGTTAATTTTGATTCTTTAAATTTCCCAAACTTTAAAATCGATATTAAATTTACGGTGAATAAAAACAAAAATAGGATAAAGGAAATCCCCGCAAGCCATTTAGCAACGATTGATGGTGGGTTCATAATAAGCTGTATATTTTTAACTAAGAAACCTGCACATATGATTTGAACTAAGATTAAGCTCATTCTTATAGAAATCAGCTTTGAATGTCCATGGACCATATCCAACCTCCCATAAAACGTATAGCTATTATTTTACTATGCTAACATATTCTCCTAAGTCTAGGTAGTATGGATCCAAGCTCATAAATCGCGCACGTCCCACCAATATAAAAAACCAGCATGAACTTTTCCATGCCGGTTCAAACTCATCATTTAACTACTCCCTCACTCGACACATACACTTTCACGCAGTTGCGTCCTTCTTCCTTCGCCGTATATAAAGCCGTATCTGCTTTATGCAACAGCTGATACAGTGTTTCTGTTGGCCAATCCACCACTTCCGCGACACCAATACTTAGCGTAGCCGAAATTTTTCCCGCTTCTGTCATAAGCATCGCCTTCTCAACAGCACTCCGAAGTTGGTCGGCTAATGTTACACCCTCCGCTTCTTCAGATCCCTTCAGTGCAATGACGAACTCTTCCCCGCCGTAACGAGCAAAGAAATGCCCTTCCTGCAATTGTGTTTGGCAAACCTTCACGACATGTACGAGCAGTTGGTCCCCAACATGATGCCCATACGTATCATTCACTCGTTTAAAATAATCGATATCCATCAAGAGAACCGTAAATGGCAAACCTGTTTCTCTAGCTGCCTCAAAATCCTGTTCACATTGCTGTAAAAATGCGCGCCGATTATAAATCTTTGTGAGCTCATCATAGTAAGCCTGCTGCTCCAATTTTTCCTGCAGTCTTTTGATCTCGGTAATATCCGTAAAAACTAACAACAACCCTTTTCTATTTCTCGCTTGATCTAATGAAGTAATCCGGACTTGATAAATCCGTTCTGCCCCTTCAGAACATAGCTTTATTTCTTGGGTGGCGACTCCATCGGCTATTAATTTGAATGGCAGGGCCTCCCCTGTCTGATCCTTCCAAAAATTCACGAAGTTATTGCCGAACATTGATTTGTTCAAATTCGGCATCATCGCTTTTGATGCTTGATTGAACTCGATGAGACGGTTCGATTCATCCAGTACGATGGCACCATCATTGATACTATTATAGATGGTATCTTTCGCAATCGGCATAATCCGAAACAGCGCTGATGAGTTAATCGCCCATAAATATAATAATGAAGAAAGCCATAAAATCATCGGTACCGGATCAACTCCCGCCGGTGTGAGTCCGTTCAAATAAAGAAAAGCCGTCACCATCGGAACTAGCTGACCAAACATTAACGCGATCAATTGTGGACGGTATGGCTTCGACGTTTCCTTCCAATGAGAGAGCAACAGTAAAAAGGCGACAAACATGCTGGAAAACGTGTATACACCGTGCACCATATACCACATGCCGATTTCCTGGTAAACGAATGGTGCTCCTAAATTCGGGTCCAGCTCAAATATGCGATAGTGAAGATGATGCCAGTGATTTGTCGCTACCATAATAATTGTAATAAACGGAATGAGAAGTATGAGCATGCTTCTTCTAAACGACAGCTTAAATCCTAAATAGCTCATGACATACAATAAGCCTAATGTTGCTGACGTTGGCATCCCAATGTAGAGAATAGTGTTCCAGAAACTGATTTGCTCGAGCGACGTCGAAATTAAAGTCATGCCTGTAGCAAAACAGTAGATACTAATGGCTGCTGTGTAAAAAATAAAATAATTTGCGATATTCGTATATTTATGACGTTTGCTAAAGGCATAGAGACATAAGTACAAATTCAATACGCCTGACGTACAAACAAGCGTAATATACATGGTCAATTGCGAACCCATTATTGGTTTACCCTCTCTTAATTAACACTTTTTCCTTATAATGTAGCACATTATAAAAAATAAATGGATATTTTATTGATATAATAATTGTAGAATTAGGGGCTTTCGTACCAAGATAAGGAAATTTCTTCCTGTCCTTTAACGACTTGAATTTGCACCCAACTTTATGGGCGTTAATTTAATTGCATTTTTTCAACACGCGAGCTACATGAATACGTTTGCCAATAATGCCATATACAATTGTCATCAATACAACACTTGCGACCATCACTGAAATACTAGGGACAATAAACGCTTTACTCATGGAGAAAATAACTTCTGTACGGAACCAGCTTTGGAACGGTATACCAAGACCTAAAAGTACAGCGAAGAATCCGATTTTCACCAAAATATGCTTCCCTTTCATTTTACCAATCATCGCATTAATCATTAAACGTAATAACGCCAACCCTGATCCAACAAAAAAGAATGTTACTAAATATCCTTTCACCGCTTCATCTAAAATAAGTGCTTTCCCCAAAAATCCGATTAATATAATACTAGCAATTGCCATTAATAGTTTTGATAATTTACTCATTGTTTGCTTCCTCCTCAAAATTGAACACACTGTTCATTTCTATGATTAAATTGTAAGACGAATGGGTGGATGAAGCAATGCACAAAATTGAACACATTGTTTATTTTTCATTAAATTTCTCTCACTACTTCTATTTTCAAATGAAGTACTCAAAATATAAATTCATAGATTACTACTATAAAATAGTCATATTCCTTTACTTATATCCTAATTTCATACAGAATGATTGTTAATTAGGAAGTTAACATGATGCTTAAAAATGTTTAAACATATATAAATCAAAATGTTATAAGTGACCATTTGAAGGGAGGGCTATTTCATGAGTCAAAATACGTTTAAACGTAATAACGTACATATTCGAGGTAAAGGTAAAAAGCCTATAATATTCGCTGCTGGATTTGGTTGCGACCAAACGGTATGGAATGATGTTTTTCCTGCTTTTGAAGAGGATTATCATGTGATTTTATTTGATTATGTCGGGTTTGGAAATTCAGATATTACCGCTTTTGACCTTATTAAATATGGTGAACTGTCCGGTTATGTGCAGGATCTTTTAGATGTTTGTGAGACGCTCGATTTAAAGGAAGCTATTTTTGTCGGTCACTCGGTAAGCAGTATGATTGGTTTATTGGCTTCGTTATCGAAACCGGAGTATTTCTCACAACTGATCATGATCGCTCCATCGCCAAGTTATATAAATGATCCCCCTGAGTATTACGGGGGTTTTGAAATGAAAGACTTGCTCAGCTTAATGGATTTGATGGAAAAAAATTATATCGGTTGGGCCAATGCTTTCTCGATTACATTATTGAACAACACAGCAAATGCAGATGTGGCAAAAGATTTGGAAGATCGCTTCTGTTCAACCGATCCTTTATTTGCCAATACTTTTGCAAAAGCTTGTTTTTTTACTGATAATCGTCAAGATATTACGAAAGCTACGGTACCTTCCCTTATTTTGCAATGCTCGGAAGACGTCATTGCGCCAAGGGTAGTTGGCGAGTACTTACATGCGAATATGCCTAACAGTACGATTGCCTATATGGATGCAATCGGTCACTGTCCACATATGAGCGACCCAGAGGAAACAATTCAATTGATTAAAAATTACTTATTGGAGCATTCTATGCCCCTTATCGGTGAGGGCGTGGGAAATTTAAATGAATGAACTTATAGAAAACGCTCCGTGCGGTTTCATCACTTTATCTTCAGAAGGTGAAATTCTTATGATAAATAAGACGTTGCTAAATTGGCTGGACTATCCATCATCTGAGCACTTTATGGGAAATCATTTTAATATGCTATTATCTCCTTCCTCTCAGATTTTTTGTCAGCTTTATTTAGTCCCACTGATTAAAGTGAAGCATACTGTAGAGGAAATGTTTCTGACATTACATACCGTAATGAAAGAGGAAATTCCTATATTATTAAATGCATCTTTCCACGATAATCATCAGTTAACCTGTGTCATCTTTCCGATCCGTAATCGCAGTGCATTGGAAGATGCGCTCATCAACGCCAGAAAGATGACCGAAGATGCTTACTTAGAAAAAGAACTGGCTCTTTTAGAATTGGAAAGAAAGCAACAGGATCTCTTGCAGGCTAATCAAATCAACACGAAAATCATGCGCGAAACTGAGCGTGATTTACAGATTGCCAAAAAAATTCAGGAAACCGCATTAACGAAAGACATCACCAATGACAATATTGAGATTCTCTCTTATTACCGTGCTTCCAAATCATTATCAGGCGATATTTTTGGATTTTATCAAGTAACCCCACAAAAATACGCGATTATTTTATTGGATGTTATGGGGCATGGGGTTTCATCGGCCTTAATTACGATGTCGCTTCAATCGATGTTCCAGAAGTTAATATCACGGGAAGCAGCGCCTGAAAGCGTATTGCAGGAGCTGGACCAATACTTGCACGATTTATTTCAAAACAACCAGGATGCATGGCATTACTGTACAGCAATCTATTTAAATATCGATATCAGCACACAGACGATTGAATATATTAATGGAGGCCACCCTCCTGCCATCCTACAGGAAGAAAATGGTGCACAGCATGAGCTAGGTGCAACCAATCCGCCATTAGGAACATTTGAAAATATACTTTTTAAATCGAGAACATTGCACTATGAACGCGGGACAAGAATTCTTTTGTATACTGATGGGGTTTCGGAAGCATTTGAGTTAAACACTTTAAATCATTTATTGAACGAATCCATCTCCAGTCCATTAGCACAGACAAAAGAGATCATACAGAGCGCACTCGAAAACAAGGAAACGATTTATAGTAAATATAATAACGATGACCAATGTTTTATATTGGTTGAGTTATGATTGAAAAACAGTGAGAGAGGCTTCCCACTGTTTTTTTCATTTTCCTATTATCTCCCCTATCGTTCCCCGTATTAAATACATCATGTAGCATTTTCGAAAGCAGCAATCAGAATGAAGGATAATAACAATACGTGTCCGAAGTATTAAACATATGGAGGTGCTTAGGTATGAAGCAATTCATTTTAATATTAAGTCTAATTTTGTTAACAGCTTGTTCAAATGAAACACATTCTATTTACGGTGAAATAAAATCTATTGAAGCAGATCACATCAATATTGAATGTTCAGATTTAGTTAGAAAATTAGATAAGAGCAAAGATGATATCGGTTATTCTTGTGCTATTAAAATAACCGACGAAACGATGATTAAAACTCAAGCTGGCGATGCATTAACATTTGAGGAATTAGCTGAAAATAACGAGGTTTCAGTATATATGGAAGAGCCAATAACATTAAGCGCCGTTTCTGAAAGGCTAACATTCAAAGCTAAAGAAATAACGGTATTCGTAAACAAGTAATAAAAGCTTAGAAGTTTTTATTTTTAGGTGTTAATAAACCCCTTATTCGATCGAATAAGGGGTTTTGGTTCCTATCATCGGGAATATGATTGTATTAAAATGTGATTAAAGTGGCATTGAGGAATGTTTTATGTATAAAGTTTTATATTAATTAGGCAATATTTAAATACTGTTTTATTAAGTATAAATGATGTTCATGGAAAAGATGCTTTTCTAAATAATTGAATTCGACCCAACGCATTGTTTCTTTTTCAATCGGTTCAGCTACCTTTTCTAGTAGTTCACAAACGTAAAGTATTCCAATATTATGTTGAGAATCTTTGGGATATTTTTCTGAAACCCAATGTCTTTCCGCTTTACCTATAACTTCAACGATTTGGATTTCATGACCTGTTTCTTCAATACTTTCTCTTAATAATGCAAGGTCAGGAGATTCTTTTTCTTCTATGCCTCCCCCAACCAAAAATAAATTTCCGTCCATATCTTCTACACATAAAAATTGTCGATGGTCATTTTGAATAACAGCATATGCTCCAGTTCTTTTCGAATAATTCAAATCATAATTACGCTTCCCAAAACTTTTCATATATACCCTCCAAATTGGCATTTAAGGTAAATATTATAACATTAAATTCATTATCAAAGAATCGATTGGTACCATTTCATAATATATCTGATGTTAAAAAAATAGTGTTATAATCAACAATAAATAACAAAATATAGGAGGTTGAGATTATGCAATACAAGCTTTGGAATGGTGCCTCAGCTATTATAATTAGAGACAATCGTGTATTAATGATACGTACAATAGATTCAAATAGTTGGAGCATACCTTCAGGGGGAGTAGAAGATGGCGAAACCGTAGAGGAAGCTTGCATACGCGAAGTTGCAGAAGAAACTGGTTATGAAGTTAAGATAGTTAAAGAGTTACATACAAAAAAGACAATTATAAAAGAATATAAGGTAACAACAAAATATTTTTTATGTGAAATAACTGGTGGTGATATTCAATATAATGACCCAGACGAAGAAATTGAAGAAATCACATGGATGAATCGTAATGAAATTTCAAAGTTAATTTATACATACCCTGAAGATCAAGAAGTTATTGAACAACTATTATCATCTTAAAAAAATCTTCATCAATCGAGCTCTTTCTTTATTAAGAATTGTAGAAGGAAGAATAGATTCTAATCAAAAGGAGAAAATGATGAACTATATTAAATCACTTAGAAGTATTATCGGAACAAGACCAATTATCGCTCCTGGTTCAGCAATAATTGTAATGAGTAAGGAGAATGAATTATTACTACAATTACGTTCAGACACAAAAGATTGGGGAATTCCCGGGGGCGGGATGGAGTTGGGCGATAGTTTTGAAGAGACAGCTAAAAAAGAATTGTATGAAGAAACGGGGCTTATTACAAATCACTTAGAAATTTTAGGAGTAGCTTCTGGTAAGGAGTTTTATTATAAATTTCCTCATGGGGATGAGATCTACAATGCCACTGTAATCTTTAAGGCTAGCAAGATAACCGGAAATATAAAAAAAGATGAAGAAAGTTTGGAGTTGGCTTACTTCCCATTAGATTCTTTACCAGAATTAAATTATACTACCCAAAAGATTTTAGAAAAGATTGGATACATAAAGTAGTATTGTACGGTTTTAGGGCCAGATTGTTGAAGAACATGCTTTTATGAAGGTTACAAACGACGCCTTGATAAGGGTTTCATTTTGGAGGATATTTATAAGTTTTTAAGTGTGTATGATTTATCAATCTAACTTCAGGTCCAGAAGAAATTTCATATGTCATTCGGTCCTTCCCTATTGGAATCCATTGCCCTCCATCGGTAGGTTCTATTTCAAACGTAATTTGCAATTGGAAGCCACGAAAGTCATTAACTCTTTTTGTTTCTACCACTTCAATTTTCCAAGGTGTAACATGAGGTGAAACATCCGTTAAAATCTTCGGATAATAATAGTCAGTCAAATCTTTTTCAATATAGGGAGTAAGCATTAGCATTAGCATATCCTGTAATTGAAGTTCATTAGAGTCTTCTGTTGGATCATCTGATGAAACTGTTGCTGATTGAAAAGAAGTAAATAGTATTAAAACTAAAAATAGCTTTTTCATTCTTTCAATTCACCTCTTTAGACTTTACCTATATATTGTATTATCACCTTTTACGAATAAATTATGTGGTTATTCATTATCAGATCTGCAACTTATATTAAATATAGAGGAGAGAAATAGGTGAAGACAAATGAAGAAACAATTTGGGAAACAATAAAAGATACTTTTGCTTATATAAAGTACCTCACTCTTTCCAAGGAGAGGAAAATTGAAGTTAACATAAGTTTAGTTCAAGAAAAATATTGGTTCCAAGAATTAATAATTATTAATCCATCTATACTCACATTAATAAAAGAAGATAATGAAATCAGGGAATATTTTTTATCGAGAAAAATGGTTAGAAAATTGTTAAGGGATAAAAACGAACGGAAGCTTTTTAAAGAGCTACTAACCGATAGATTATATTTTTAAGCTAAGCTGATTAAATATTATTGAGCTGCATATAGGACTCTTTTTAAAGTTAGTAATTTTAAATTTGGGGGATTTTATATGTCATTTGAACAATGCCAAAATGTTACTTCTTTAATGGTAAAATTTAATAAAACTTGGTACATTGCTGGAGGGTGGGCGATAGATCTTTTTATGGGGAAGGAAACAAGAGAACACAATGATATAGAGATTGCTATATTTCGAAAAGATCAACTAGATTTAAAAGCGTACCTAAAAGAATGGGATTTTAAGAAAGTAATTAATAGTGAATTCCTTAAGTGGGAAGATGAATTTTTAGAACTACCAATTCACGAAATACATGCTACCCATAAATTAAATGGAGATAAAATTGAGGTTCTTCTAAATGAAGCAAAAGATAATGATTGGAAATTCAGAAGAGATTTAAGGATTTACTCCCCACTAAATTCAGTGTGGAGTTATTCTGAAACGGGTATTCCCTATTTAAATCCAGAAATCGTACTTTTATATAAGGCAAAGAATACCAGAGAAAAAGATCATCAAGATTTTATTACAGTAAAAGACCTTCTTGATAATAAGAAGAGACAATGGCTCAAATCTGCACTTGAACTTCACGAACCCGAACATAAGTGGATTCAGCAACTTGCATAAAAATGCTGTATAGTGAGTAATAATTAAAAAAGTTAAACACCTCCCTGTTTTCTTCCCATTCAGGGTCTTTTTTCCAATGATAATAATCGTTAAAGATGTTTAATTTATGGTTATTTATTTCGATTGTTTCGTGATCCAACCATTTAATATTTACTGTACTTTCATCATAATTCCAATAAATCGTTTTTAAGTCATTTCCAAAATCAATTTCTACTCTTATCGCAGCTCTTACCGTTGCTCCCCCCTCATCAATCAAATACGCTTTAGCTATGTAATCAAGATTTGGAGATGAATGCTCGGATAAAAGTTCTCCTTTCGGTAATTCATCTAACTCCACCTCGATAAAATCATAGATGATATAAATAGGGATCCCAATAATAAATAGTAAATTGAATACAACAATCACCTTTTTCATTTGTCATCTCCTTCCTCTCATTTCGGTAAACTGTCCGTTAGTTGAAGTAACCTCTACGCAATACCTCATTCGGTAATATATCTAAGGCGTTTATCTTTCATTATTAAATAATAATCACCTTCCCAAACTCGATTCAAATAGCAACTACATAAAATCACCCTTAAATGGTAATATTATTACATAAATTATTGGGGGCGTTATGATGAAATTACATATGATTTTAAGTATTATATCTATTCTGTTCATACTAAATCTAAGCGCATGTTCAAAAGAGGAAGTTAAATATAATGGGGAACCTTTAAAAATCGCTGTAATTGGGGATCTGCCAGAACTAAATAATGAAAAAATTCATTTTGAATAAATTTCATTAAAAGAACTTAGCGAAGATACAGTACAGATTTCAACAAATTATGATGCAATTATGATTACACCATTGATGTTTGAAGAAGCTTCAAATGATCGCTTTGTCGAAGTGTATACTAGCACAAAAATCCCCTTTATCTTTTTTGATTCTGAAAAGAGGAATCTTCCATTTACAAATGGTGGGCTTACATACGAATCAGCTCGGTGGGAATCTTTAAAAAACGGCTCTCATACGACAATATATCTTTCCGATATAAATGCTAACAGAGAGGATGCTTGGTATTTCTATTTAAACGATAAAAAAGAGTTAGATGTTCTTTATAAAGAGATTTTTGAAAAGGTTGAAATGTTATAATTTACAAATATCATTTAGAAAACAGGTTAACATCTAATCCTGCAAATTTTTGTCTCTGAATTTATTACGAATTAAATTTGTACTTCACACATTAAAGCATGTGTATTTCCCTCAGTATCTTTAAAGAATGTCATCCATGTTTCTGTATTTCCCATTTTTGCAACGACATGAGGTTGGTCGATAAAGGAAACCCCCTTTTCAATCAATTTTTCAACTGACTTTTTTATATGTTCTACCTGAAAATAGATAACTGAACTTGAATTTACAAATTCATCTTTTTCAGGTAGTGAAAGAAGAAGTCGTTGCCCGTTACAATCAAAAAATGCCATATTTTCTGTATTGAAAAGAAGTGGCAACTCAAGTACTTCTTTATAAAATTCAATTGCTCTTTCCACATTTTTTATTGGGACTGCTATTTGTCCAATTCTTTGAATTATACTAGATTCCATTATTCTTCCTCCATTCAACGTTGAATAATTGATTTATAATGCTAATAGAAATAATTACTTTCCTATCTATTCTATTCAAAATGTACATTTCCTTTTTTAATAAACTGATACTTATGTACAGATAGTTCCCAAAGCGGCATTTAGGGACGTTTATTGAGATGCCCACACAATTGAATCGGCAATGGCGATTAATATACACAAAAATGAAAATAATATGTACGCAACGCTGATACTAATTAAAAAAGTATGTTTTTTCACAGATTGTTCTGGAGTATGGATTACAATTTTTAGCAAGTTAATAATGCTGATGCAAAGGATTATCGAGAAAAGTGGAATACCTATTAATGATAAAGGAACAAATGTCTCCATAGCTACTCCCCCCTTATTTTGTATTTATTATAAATTATAACAAATTATATTCCGTCTTTTTGTAACCTTTCAACCCTGATTTCACCCGTATATAACAGTCGGGCCATATTGTTGAATAAAAATATTAAAAAAATAAGTATTATGTTAAAATTTGTAAAGTATTATACTACAGTCAAATATAACTTGGAGAATGCATATGAAAATAAAACCGACAAAAAAAGTGTTATTATCTTGGATGGATAGTTATGCACCAGAAAAAGACTTGTTTTTCCTATCGAAAGAACATCTTAATAATGAAATTGACTTTAAAGATGTATTATTAATGCCAATAGACGAGTTTTATAATCACAGTACGTATGGACAATTAAATTTTGTAAATAGTTATGAATACTGGAATATAAAAAATGCACAATACGTAATCATTGCTGAAAAAGAATGGATTGAAAGCATATCTGAAGAGGTCAAACAATTTATTTTAAATTCACAAGTGCAAAGTGAAAGAGGGCTAGTATTACCTGCCTCATTTATACAAGATATAGAAAAAATCCCTTCAAATTATGTAGTGAATGGTCACGTAGTCATTCAGCGTTCCATGTGGGAAAAGCTTGATGAGTCTTCTAAAGAACAGTTACTAACAACAATGGTTTATGAATGGTGGGATAAGGGAGAATGTAAGGAAGCGCCTATGTCCTTACCCAATTTTCTAAAACCTTTTGCCAATACTTTTGGTCATTACCAAGGTGCAAATTGTTTAGCATCAGTTTTATTTGCTATTTCAAAAGGGAAACAAGAATGGTTTATTTATGAGTGGATACATCAAAAAACATTTCTAGAAAAGTTAAAACAGTATCATTATAAGGAGTTCCTAGGTGAAGTACTACACCTAGGGGACATCGTAGTTTGGAAAGATAAAGATGAAATCATTCAACATGCTGCTTATTATATTGGGGATGGGTTATATTTTAATAAACATGGGCAAACGATGTTTAATCCTTGGAAAATACTTTCGCAAGAGGAACTCTATAAAGAGTGGCAACATCTTACACCTGTAAAATATAGACAATGTAATTAAAGTCATGGAAATAAATTGATACTAGTACTTATCTAAGCACGCTAAAAGAAACTAATTAATATTCAACATCGGGAGCCTTTCTTGAATAAAAGTTTTTTATACAATATTACCAAACAACGCTTTGGTGTTATTTTTTTCATGTTTATGTGAAGATGTATAGATAATGGTACACTATGATGTGAAATTGAGGTGATTATTAATGCAAGGTTATCCAGAAGAAAACGAGCTACTATCATTGTTTGAATGTGAGCCTACTTTTTTAGATTCTCCATCTGATGCAATTGATTTTTTTTATACCGAAGCAACCTATAAATTCTCAAATGGAAATGAAGATTTTATTGTCACGATTTCACCATCTTATAGCGAAGTTAAAATTAGAGTAACTAATTGTAGTTCAAAAAACTTAATCACTATGATACACATATACAAACGATTGAAATTGAAATGAGGAGATACTTTTGCTACCATTTAGCGTAGGTATTACAGTATTTGGAATTATTTTAGCAATAATAAATAAGAACATAAAAGTGTTTTGGATGATGTTAATCGTTGCTGGCATTGCTTTAGTATTTGATTTAACTCAATTTGCACTTAGATTTATAGTTAATTATTGGGTATCTCAGATAATTATTCCTTTCATACTCACTATGGTAGTTTTTTTCTTTGCAAAAAATTTCATAAACAAACTCAAGATATAAACTTTATAAGAAAATTGCACCCAAAGCGGGATTTGGGAATGTTTTTTGCATCTTAATGTTTTAAATTTGACTCATATATACGAATCAAAATTCACTTTATTTTTTTGCCCGTATTTCTTTTATTGAAAAGAATTAGACCACCTTGAATAAATAAAAATACTCCGATAAATTTTACTGTAATTTGCCATAAAAGATGAAATTCGTAAACATAGATACTCATTATCTTAGCGCCAATTAATAGTAATATTAAACCTAATAATTTTTTCAAAGTTATTCCCCTTTTTTTATTGCAACTTATTAATATACAATTTCAATAAAAATGTTAATTCCCCTTTAAAACGCTCTGAACAAGCAAGTGTTTGGGAATATTAATATTCATAAACTAGTGAACGCATAAAACTAATGTCAGTCGTTAATCAACAATCGGGCGCTATCATTGAATACCATTTTCCATGGGGTAGCGTCAGAAAAGATGTAGATTTAAAACGATAAGAAATATACTCTACAAGTTTTTATGCAAATTAAAGACAATCCAAGCAAGTATAAACACCGTTTCATCCTGAGTTTGCATCATCTGTAAAAAATGCTACATAACCAATGTTCATACAAATAGGCGCGAAACGTTGATTTAACAACATTCGCGCCTTTTTAATGTGTCCCCATACTTTGATTTGGAAACATTATTTTGTTTGAAGATGTGTAAGCGTATATTCCATAAGAGGATATATTCTCCCAGGAATAACTGTTGATTCAACATAAATTATTCTTTTTGCACCCATTTTCAAATAAAATTCATACGCGTTTGGATCAATATTAAAATGGAAGCTACTTAATCCGTTTTCTGTTGCCTTCAGTAAAATATTTCCCCATAAAACTTTCCCTAAGCCTTGTCCAATGTATGTAGGGGCTACAAATAAGCTTTCTAATTCTTGCGTTTCTATGCACAAACAATAGAACCCTTTAATAGCCTTATCTTCTTCAAGCAGATAAATAACTTTTGACTGAATATCTTCTACTGTAATTATTAAAGCATCTTTCCATGCATTCATAAAATCATCTGAATAACCCCAATAGCCTTTTGCTTTAAAAGCTATATCTGTCAGTGTCGCTGCGTCCTCGACATTTGCTTTTCTTATCGTATTCATAACCTATTCCTCTTGATTCTTGTTTTCATATGTTGCATTCGTTCCAATCGACAAATACTTACTTCCTGATTAAGGAACGGACTTAAAATCTTTACACTGATCGTTTTTCACACGGGATAATAAATAAAATACAATGAAAAACTAACCGATCAATTCATCCATATGGGCGGTTTATTTCCTGCGAATTTATTCATCTGCTTCACTATCATTGCTTTGTGTTTGCTGCAACACCTAAAGGCAAGCTACATGCCAGTGTAAGCCCACTAATGAACATAAGTATTTTCTTCATCGTTAAATCCCCTTTAATTTGTAATGCCCTGTACGGACGGAAAAAACGAGAAATAGTTTCAACATTTTTTAAATTTATTTTGATAGGTCAAATATGTATATAAATGCAAGTTTATTAATGGTGTAGTTATATGCTTTTTTACATAGAAATTTTGGATAGACAATATTGAACAATTGGGCGCGATTCTTCAATAAGAAAATTGCGTTTTTCCGTTATAGGACCAGATTGTTGAGTAAGGGAATAAATATTTATATATAATGCAATTGAGATTGTGAAGAATTACACTTAAACTATAACAGGGCAGTTTAGTTCTAATTAAGGTTTATTCTTCTCAATTATAGAATTTATAATTTTTAATGGTGATTATTATTCTCAAAATTTAAACACTTTAGGGGATTTAAAAAAACCACCTCTATTGAAAGGTGGAAGAAACAGAATAAGAATTTACTCTATATAGTTAATTAATTTTGCAGGAACTTGATCAAAAATATAAATTTCTAGGTTATTATAAGGCTTATTTTTCAAAAATTCTTCAAGAGTGTTCATACTTGCCCACCAATTTTTCATTAAATCTTCTTTTGAAGGTAATCCTTCAACAATACGCCCATTGTCACCATCATAAATATCTTCAATATAAGCAAATAAATCACTTGATATATCTCTGTTAAATACTAAAAACTGGGAATCGGTAGTGAGGAATATCATACTCTTCCAAACCAGCACCAAAAGCAACTTTGAAATCAACCCATTTCGGTAAATTTAGGGGTCGAAAACGGATAGTTAAATCTGGAAATAAATTACCGCTATTGCCATACCATTTTGTAGCCGTCTTATGATTTAATCCTTCTTTTAAAACAATTTCGGGGCTTATATATACACCGAGATCATCATTTCGAATAATCACATGATACAAAAACAAATGAGTACCTCCTTTCCTTAAATATTAAATTGAAATATTTTAAAATTAAATTACTGCCTTTTTTAATAGGTAACTATTTTCTACCATTATTTTACCATTTACGATATATATAGGTAAACCGTAGCTTCGGTTCCGTAATAGGGCCATATTGTGGAGCAACATCTTTTCTAGGGAATGTTAGGCAAGATACAGATTTATAAAGAAAAGAAATTTGCTATATAAGGATTTTTGCAAATTAAAAAACAAGCCCAGCAAGTACAAACACTGTGCTATCAACGGATTGCGTCATCTATATAAAATGCTGCATTTATAATTTTCAAAAGTAAAGGCACGAAACGTTGATTTAACAACAATCGTACCTTGCTACTGTATTCCCAAATTTTGATTTGCGTCGTTATTTTGTATGGAGTTATATAGTAGAATTTTTCTATTTATTTATATTTTTGATAATCGAATATGTACATACTGCCATTACACTTGCTAAATACAAGAATGAAAATCCTATAAAGCCTAAATAAGAACTTCCGATTTCAGGTGCACCAGAACTAAAAATATTTGAGAGAAATGTACATAAAATAAGTCCTATTAGCAATGTACCAATACCTATACCTAAGGGTTTCAAAATATCCCACCTCTCTTTAAAATTTTTTTCTCCACATAGCCTTTTAAATATAGTTACCAAGCTTTCATTTGGGAACGGTTATTGAATTTATTATTCGATTAGTGAAATCATAGCAATACTACAGACAATTAACGTAAAAGATGCCGTTAGCCAAAATGTATTAATAGAAGTGGACTGTTCTTCTTTTACATTTTTTATTATTTTCACAAGATTAGTACAAAATATAACGCATAAACCTATTAATACTATGAATATCAAAGTTTAGCACTCCTTCCAAAAACAATATACCAAATATATTCAAAAACAAATATTCCCAAAGCGACGTTTGGGAAGCTCGAAAGGGTTATTCTAATTAAGCATAATTTAACGTTCTTTAACTTTTTTCTCTTTAGTTAACACAAGTATTAAGAAAATGATAACGAATATAATTATGTAAGTAGTTAGAATAATTCCCATTCCAACCCATATTCCCATTTCGAAGAGGCTATAGAATCCTTTTGCGGGTGGAATCAGTCTGAATGCTAACTTAATAATAACAATGGCCAAAGCCATGATCGCAGCATCCCTTATATGCCTTCTCATTGATGTCCTCCTTCTGCAGCCATTTAGACCATGTTTATAACATCACTGGCTTTTTATAAAATATATCGCTCCATTAAGGAAGTTTTACTCGTGATTTATTTCCGTAAGTACTTCATGTAACTGTAATATAAATTAATTTTCTATGGTGTCTTCACGAAAAAAATTTTGTCTCTTCTCTTTTCTTATTTTTAATATTTGAGGTATTAATATCCCGAATAAAATAATAATAATTCCAATCCATTTTAAAGGCGATACGAACTCATTTAGAAGTGTGATAGAAGCGATAACTGCTGTTGGGAGTTCGATAGCTCCTAAAATTGTAGCAAGGCCTGTCCCTACTTTTGGTACACCAATGGAAAAACACATGATGGGTATAACAACACCAAAGAATCCTAAAATCAGAGCATACTTCCATAATCCAGTCTGCAATGTACCATCAATCAAGTATGTAGGGGGATACATTAAACAAACTAAGAGTGTTGCACCTGTTGCCATAAAAAAGCTTTTCGAAACGACTGGAACATCGGTAGATACACGTCCACTTACAAAGAAATAAAAAGAAAAAGTTATGGCTGCTAATAACCCAAAGATTATTCCTTTGATAGATAATTGCTGTATAGATCCATCAAATAATCCACCTGCAAACACTGTTCCTAATAATAAGATGAGAATGGACAATAACTTTTCGCGACTTGGAAAAGCTTTATTAGCAATTGCTTCGATTAGTACTCCCATCCAAGTGAATTGAAACAACAATACAATAGCAATGGATGCAGGTAATTCTTTTACAGAAAGCCCATAAAAAATACTTGTTAAACTCATTGTTGTTCCAACTGCTAACAACGATAATATATTTTTTAAGGATACTTTATAACGTGAAAAGGTAAGAACGAGTAATAATAGACCAAACCAACCAAATACAAATTGTCCACCTAAAAGTTCAGGAAAAGAAAATCCATTTAAAAATCCGATTTTAAGAATGGAAGATAGAACCCCATAACTACAGGCACCTAATAAAATCACTAAAGAAAACTTCAATTTAATCATAAAATCCCCCCTAAAAATATAAAAGCCCGTCGTCTATAAATAGACGACGGGCGAATGAAACAGAGAAAAAACTCTACAAAATTCCGCCACTCACTAATGCGTGTGAGTTTGCGTATCAAATTATTAGAATCTTATACTAGATTTTTCTAGATGTCAATAACCTTATTATCCTTACATTCATAATTAGATGGGTCGGCTTTATTGAGACATTTGGATTCCTTATGCGTTCTTGGTAAGAGTTATATTAATCATTTCTTCCCCAAGGGGGCGTTTGTGAAGTATCACATTTAGAATATGATCAAACTAGGGTTTACGAGGTGTGTATCCTCAAACTATATTTCATAGTTGCAATTGCATATCTACCTGTGGCTTTGAAATAAAGTTGAACTGTTTATAAAAAAGTCGAACCGTTTATAAAAAAGATGAACCGAATTTCCTATCTCTATGCGTCAGAAAAGATGCAGATTTAAAACGATAAGAAATATACTCTACAAGTTTTTATGCAAATTAAAGACAAGCCTAGCAAGTATAAACACCGTCCCATCCAGAGTTTGCATTAACTGTATAAAATGTTGCATAACCTAATGTTCATACAAAAAGGCACAAATCGTTGATGTTACAACGTTCGTGCCTTTTTAATGTGTCCACAAACCTTTATTTGGGATCATTATTTAATTTTATTTTGTATAATTATAATTCATTGCTGACTATAAACTTTTTATCAGCTTTGTTGGTTTATTTATCCATAATATAGAGCTTTTGAGTCGTCCCTTTTCTAATAACTGTTCACATAGTTATCACTTATTATGATTCTTATAGTTTTTTTCATAAGCGTAAACTTCATTTTCCGTTTGTAACCAATTACTAATAGCAGTTAAAATTAATGCAAAAATCCCAAGTAATATAAAAGCTATACTATAATGTCCTAAAAAAAATAAAATTAATCCAGCAAGTAGTAGTAATATCACTAAAATTATTGACCATATTTTTAATTTTTCCTTTTTCTTTATAATCTACTCCTCCCCCTTCTTTAAACGTTAATACCTCATTATTAATTTGTATTATTTTACCATAAATTGAGTTAAAAATGTCCCCAAAAGCGTTGTTTGGGAATGTTATTTTGTATAGATTTGTATGAATTCGATGAAACTAGTTTACAATTTAAACGTCGAAATGTAAAAATAAGCATTTGGTAGGTGTGAGCAATAGAACTTATAACAGGTAAACTCATAATGATTGCCTTATTTATATTAATCATTCACTCAATTGAAACATTAGCGTATGCAGTGCGACTTTCTGGAGCTCGTGTTCGTTTATTAGCGTCAGCATTGTCACTTTTTAATGTAATGGTTATGGTTTCAAGACTCTCTAATATGATGCAGCAACCATTTACAGGGAGCCTGATAGATAAGGCTCCTGCCGATAATACTTTACAATTTGTCGAGAATCAATTCCGATTCCTTATAGGTTCAGCTTCACTAGGTACGTTACTAGGCATTATATGTTTGCCGACTTTTGTAGCCATTTTTTCTAGAGCCATTATTCATTTAGCTAATGAAAGAGGTTCAATCCCCGCTTTATTGAAAAAAGGTTTTACAATTGAGTATATACGTCGTGGATTCAAGCATATACGCAAACCAAGCCTTTCCTATTTACGAGGAATAGGTATAAAAGATATTCCTCTAAAATTATTTATAATTAATATTATTATTACTGCTGTTTATACAATTGGAGTTTTGTCAGCTTTGTATGCGAGTTTGTTAGTACCTGAATACAAAACAACTGCAATCATGGCATCCGGTTTAATAAATGGTATAGCTACAATGCTATTAATTATATTTATTGATCCTAAAATCTCTATATTAGCTGATGATGTAATAAATAAAAAAGGAAATTATTCTGAATTGAAAAGAGCCTCTGTTATGATGATGAGTTCAAGGCTTTTGGGGACATTATTTGCTCAAATTCTATTTATTCCAGGAGCACATTATGTTGCTTGGTTTGCAAAATTCATTGCATAATAAATCTTTAATACTAACGGGTGCTTTAGTAGAAGAAAGGGTTCAACATATGAAATATATATAATATGTAGAGCCCTCTAATTTCTGTATCTTTTTAAATTTAGGTTTTGATAAATATAACAACGTTTGTAGCTTTTTAATGTACTCAGAAACAATGAAAGGTGCATAAAGAAATCATCACATTTACTGAAGTGTAGGGTCAGGTAGCATTAAATCCTCTTCTGCTTGCTCTAGAAATAGTTGATATTCATCATACACTTCTTTTAGCGCTTTATATGCTTGTTCATGCTGTTCAGGTGTTTCTGCTGCCATATATTTTTCTAAAATAACAGCAAAATCTGCTCTTGCCTCAATGTATTCATCGTAATACTTATCATATATCTTTTGTTCCGTTGTGAGTCCAACACCTGCTCGATTAAAAATCGTAGAAAACATAACATTTAAATCCTCGAGCATTTCCTTTCGGTCGTCATCTTCATAATTGTCAGCGTTCTCATGAAGTTCGATTACTTTTCCAATTGGAGAAGCCAATAATTCTAAAGAATAGTAAGGAATCTGTCGATATTCGAGAATTGTTCGATGTTGCTTGTACATAAATACAATTATGCTAATTCCGATAACCCCTATAATCACAAACTTCCATTTTTTCAACTTAACCACCTCTGTTTAGAAAAGTATTACTGAACTTGCTTAAATAAAGTTACTAATGCAGTGTTTAGAAATATTAATTCTAATCCAATTGATCTCTTTCTTTTATATACCTCTCGACCGCTTGTTTTACTTTGTCATTGTTATTGACTGGAACTACTTGCTTATGAATTTCATTAATTAAAATAAATGACCTAAAAATAACACCGATAATAATTGCACATAAGATGTAAATTCCTAATGGACCTAGAAAAGCTAATATACCTAAAAATCCAGCGAATAAAATTGCTAAAAATAATTTCACAAAACTCCCCCTCAATTTTTTACTTTAATTATCAATTTTCGAATGTTGAATAAAGTAAAATCAATTTGGTAATTTCTATCCAAACCAATTATAGTCCCAAAATCATAGTTGGGACCATCTTTAACGCTGTATATTTTTAATTCAGATGCCATCCGTATGGTTTCAAACGACGCTGTGAAGTATTGCATATTTTGATTCCAAACACCAGATGAGATAAGATTTCTTCTAGAGGGGTGAAGTTATATGAGACAACGTTGTTATAATGATTTTAAACTTGTTAAAGAAACCGAAACAGATGGTTTTATTTATGGTGAAATTACTAATCATTTTTATTTTGAAAATGGAGAGGCTTGTATTTCTGGAGATGGATTTGTTCAAGCTCCAGATGGCAGTAGAGCAGGTATAATATGGGGATTAGCAAAAGAACCTTCGATATCCGTTTGTATAGAGCCAGAAGTAGATAGATGGGGCGTTTATGAAATAGACTTTATCAAACCGATAAAAACAATAGATGACTTACTCCTGAATTTCAGAACTGTTTTACCGTTACTAAAAGAAGCCTACAAAAATGCATATTCCAAATAAATAAGTACAAAAAGTTATAGGGGCAGAGATAAAAAGTTCATGCACACTGTTAAGCTGATGCTTAATTTAATTTTAATTGCATAAATCAAAACAGACGATATAGAATTTTCTACATCGTCTGTTTTTTAATACCTATATGATATTTAAATGATCAACTAAAAGGAATTACATACCACCAGTGACAGGAATTGATTCACCTGTAATGGCTCCAGCACCTTCAGAAGCTAGGAATACAGCAGTTTTTCCGATTTCAGATGGTTCAAGTAAACGCTTGATCCATTGTTTACCCAAGATGTGATGACCTAATGCTTCTTCTACAGAAGTTCCATCCTTTTCTGCTAAAACAGGTAATTGTCTTTCGATTAATTCAGTACGTACTGGACCTGGCTCGATACAGTTAACAGTAATTCCGTTTGTAGCGTTTTCTAATGCGACTACTTTAGAGAAACCAGTTTGTCCTGCTTTAGCAGCACAGTAAGCTGATTTGTAAGCATCCGGAATACGACCGTGAGCAGATACGATGTTGATGATACGGCCGAAGTTTTGAGCTTGCATTGATTTTAAAGAGTGTTTAGTCATTAAGAATGTACCTTTTAAGATAACATCATTTAATAGATCCCATTTTTCTACCGGGAAATCTTCTGTTTTACTGATAAATTGTAAGCCAGCGTTGTTTACCACTACGTCTACTGATCCGCGCTCAGCGATTACAGCGTCGATAGCAGTTTTAACTGAAGTTTCATCAGCAACGTTCACTTTGTAACCTTTTGCGTTTCCTAATTTTTCAGCAGCAGCAACTGCAGCTTCTTCATTTAAGTCGAAAATTGCTACAAAGTCACCGTTTGCGATAAATTCTTGCGCAATTGCATATCCGATCCCTTGAGCGGCACCTGTAACAAGTACTGTACGATTTGTTGTTTTCATTATATATACCTCCAAAAGTGATTAATGTTAATTCTATAGTATTGGAGAAGTACTCTCACCTTTTCCAATGGTTTGATTAGTACAAGAAAATACCAATTAGTAATGCAGCAATTAATGCTAAAAGGTTTGGTACTGTCATTGTAATGAATGAGTATTTGAATGCTTTTTCATGTGTTAATTTTGTTAAAGCAAATGTTGATAAAATTGCTCCAGCATGTGGTAAACCAGTAAATACAGCAGAACTGATTGCAGACATACGGTGCATTGCATCCGGATTTACACCCATTTCTAAATAAGGATTTGCAAACGCTTCCATTGTAATCCCTAAACCACCGCTTGCTGAACCAGTGATTGCACCTAACGCAGATGATGCAATTGTTAAACTAATTAAAGGATTTCCGGGAATATTTAAGATGAAATCTGAAATTGCTCCGAAACCTGGTGCTAACGTTATTACAACACCAAAACCAACTGAGGCAGCAGTAAAGAAGATTGGCGTAATCGCACCATTTGCTCCTAGGCTCACTGCTTGTTTATGTGATGGCATAAATCGGTGGAAAACGATTGCTGACACAATTACGCCAGCCCCTAAACCGATTAGTACGATATTTTGTACTTTCATTGCACTACCTACAAAAATAATTATGATTAAAATTAAAATCGGTAAGATACTTAAGAAGAAAGAAGGGACGTTTTCCTTAAGTGCCAGTTCTTGAGCATCTTCTTCTGCATCAAACTTTTCATTCTTAGCTAAACTTTTGTTCAATGCATAACGCATATAGAAAATACCTGCAATGATTGCGATTAAAGTAGCAACGATTCCCATTAAAGGTGCCGCTGTAACAGTTGTTCCTAAATAATTTGTTGGTACAACGTTCTGGATCGAAGGTGTTCCAGGCAACATTGTCATCGTAAATGTACCAATCCCTAAAAATACAGGAATAACAATTAAGTTCCATGCGATATTTAATTGTTTAAATAAAGGTTTTGCTAATGGAATGACAACGAATAATACAACGAATAAACTAATGCCTCCAAAAGTTAAAATAGAGCTGATTAAGAAAATAGCGATTAATACAGGGAATGGTTTATCTGTCCCCGTAATAGATAATACTTTTTGTGCAATTGCTTGGGCTGCCCCACTTTTTTCAATATATTGGGCTAAAATTGACCCAAGTAAAAAGATAGCAAAGAAATTAACGATAAATCCTGTAAGACCTGTCATAAATGAAGCTTCAGAACCAATAAGCGACGGAAAGAAATCCATACCATTTGTAACAATGACGATAATCGACGCTATTGGTGCAATAAATATAATGCTGTAACCTTTCATAGCTAAAAAGATAATGAATATGATTGCAACAATAATACCTAAGGTACCCATGTTGTTTGCCTCCTATTTAATTTTCTGTATGTCAAGTATTTAACACAACTTAAATTATGTATGAATTATGTCCGTTTATAAAATACTATTAAGGCTATTTCCCCTATAACTAAACAGTTATAGGCAAATACTGAGCATATTACAAATGGTCGATTACTGGTTAACTAAAAAAATCGTGCTATAATTACTCCTCAATCATATAAGTGTAGGGAGAGCGAATACGTATGAAGGAAGATTTATCATTAGAGTATTTACTGGCAATCCGAGAATATGGCAATATATCGCATGCGGCGAATGCTTTGTTTGTATCTCAGCCTTATTTAAGTACTTATATAAAAAATTTAGAAGCTAAACTAGGTGTAGAACTTTTAAATCGGCAAGTAACACCGCTTGGTCTTACGTATGCAGGAGAGCTTTATATTTCGTATATGCAGGAGATTCATGAAATGCATGAAGTGATGATGCGTGATATCGAAGCCTTAAATGAATTAAAAAAAGGTAGGATAGTTCTAGGTATTAATCCGATATTGGCTTCACATATGCTTTATGATTTTCTCCCAGAGTTTATGGACAAATATCCAGGAATAGAAATTCAATTAGAGGAAGGTACTGCCAATGAAATGGAAGCACTAACCTTACAAAATAAAATTGATATTTGTATTAGTATGTTGCCAATCAAAAATACGGGGCTTGTTTACGAGAAGTTATATGAAGAAAACATTTACCTAGTCATTCCAAAGGGTCATATATTCTATGAAGAAAATAATAAAGAAATAAAACATATACCATTTCCTCCTTCAAAACTAAATCATCAAAAGTTTATCTTATTAAAACCAGGGTTAGGATTACGTCGTTTAACGGATAATATTTTTGATCACTATGCCATAAGTCCAACAATAACTTTAGAAACGAATAATATTGAAAATGCATTTCGTCTTGCAAATAAAGGAATAGGAATGACAATTATTCCCGAATGTATTATTACAAGAGATCAACTAAAGATTGAATCCAACTTATATACGTTAGGCAATCCAGTTTATAAAAATAGCGTTGTCATTAGTTATAAAAAAGATGTTGTTTTGTCTCCCGCAGCATCTGCTTTTTTAAAGTTTGCCAAGAAAAGATATCTTCAATTTTAAAATATTATGAAGTATTTTAGTTAGAGCCAAAAATCGAACGAATTCCCAATGTGGAAACCGTTCTCTTTTTTTATGTTTTGAAATTGGAAGATAACCAATTAGTTATAGTGCAGATAATGGAATTAGTATGAGTAAAGGTGTCGCAATTATGACATAATCTCTTAGGTAATATTTAATAAAACGATTACATTTTAGAATTTTTAAGTGAAATGTTTTCTAATTTAAGGAGAAAATATTATGGAAATGATCGGACCTTTAGGCATAGTCATAGCGATTATCTTTATCATATTGATGGCGATGAAAGGATATAACATTATTTATATTGCCCCGTTAGCATCGATTATCGTCATTTTAACAAACCAAATGGCCTTCTTCTCTTCTCTAATTGGTAAAGAGAATTCATATATGACAGGTCTGACCGGATTTGTTGTGAACTTTTTTGCAGTGTTTTTACTTGGTTCCATTTTGGCCAAGTATATGGAACAGAGTGGAGCCGCTCAATCCATTGCACAAAAAGTATTATCGATTACGGGAACAGAAAAGCCGTTTTCTGTATTAGTAGCAATTTTCTTAATAAGTTCGATTCTCACATTTGGTGGAATAAGTTTATTTGTAGTGTTATTCGTTATTATCCCACTAGCAAGACCTTTATTTAAACAATTAAATATCGCTTGGAGTTTAATAGTCATCCCTGTTTACATCGGAATTGGTACATTTACAATGACAATGTTACCGGGAACGCCTTCGATTCAAAATGTTGTACCCATCCCATATTTAGGGACAACTTTGACTGCAGCACCTCTTTTAGGGATTATCGGTTCAGTAGTAGCCGTAACGTTCGGATTATGGTATATGAACTATACATTAAATAAGAGTCTTGCGAATGGGGAAACATATGCCCAATTTAATGCTGATGATCAATCCAAACATGAGCTAAAAGAGAAGACTCCTTCATTTATTATGAGTATTATCCCGATTCTGCTCCTTATGGTAGTGAATTTAACAGGGAGTGCATTGGAAATTCCCAACACAATTTTAATCGGCTTAGGAGTAGCCGTAATTTCATGTGCTATTTGTTACCACAAGTATATTCCTTCTCAAAAGGCAGTATTGAATGAGGGGGGACAAAGTTCAATTAATCCAATTTTCCTTACTTCTTCAGCAGTAGCGTTTGGGATTGTTGTAACTACAGCACCAGGCTTCAAATTTATTTCCGATTTAATATTAGGTATACCTGGTGACCCGCTTGTTAGCTTATCGGTTGCAGCCGGTGCACTATCAGGAATAACAGGATCATCATCCGGAGCATTAGGTATTGTAATGGAAGTATTTGCGGAAACTTATTTAGCGATGGGTGTGAGTCCGGAAGCAATGCACCGTGTTGGAGCAATTGCATCTTCTGCATTAACGATTATGCCGCATACAGGTGTAGTTTTATCACTGTTAGCACTTACAGGATTAACACATAAAAATAGTTTCAAGTACCAATTCATCAGTATGACATTTGCAAACATATTTGCTCTAATAGCGGTAATTGTTGCAGCAATTATCATTTATTAAATTGTATATTGTTAAACGACCGATCATAAAAACAAAATAAAAAGGGTATAGAAAACGAGTTTTTCTATACCTTTTTTTATTTCAATATAAATGAACAATAACTGAACTACTTTGAGACGGTAGTTAATCTCATGTATTTGATTTAAATAAAGCAATAAAGTTCCTGCAAATAGGAGAGAATGTGGCTTCTTGCTTGTAAAATAATTTCGGCTGAATCGCAATTTCTAATTCAGGTAAATCAACAAAATGAATTCCATCCACGTACCCTAGCTGAATTTTAGGTAATATACTGATTCCTACTTCTTTAGCAACTAAATACTGGGCAATCGTAATATCTTTACACTTAGCAACAATATTTAAGGAAATGTTCTTTTCTTTAAGATAATATATAATATTTTCTAACATCGAATACCCTTCCATCGCTTCTAACGAAATAAACGGGAACTTCATTAAGTTTTGGATTGATACCACCTCTAGATCAATCTCATTGGACCAATTCTTTGGTACAGCCAATGCAAAAGGACTAGGCGTTAAGGGAAACCCTTCATACTGTTCACTATTTTCAGGTGCTAAAATAACGGCTATATCTACTTCATTTTTAAATAACATTTGTTGTAATTTCTCGGAATCCCCTTTGAAAATTTGTAATTCTACTTTAGGGTAGCTTTGAGAAAATTGCCGTATGACATCCCCTACTAAATGGATACAGCTTGAAGAAACCCCTACACGTAATTGACCTACTTCCCCTTGCATCATATAATCCATTTTCACGTCAAACATTTCCATTTGCTGAAGCATATGAGTTGCATGATTATATAGCATTTGTCCAGCTTCAGTAATTTCCCATTTTTGTCGATAGCGCTTAATTAATGGTGTACCGTAGCGTGTTTCAATTTGTTTTAATAACATACTTAATGGTGGCTGGGCCATATGTAATACTTCGGCAGCCTTTGAAATGCTTCCCTGATCAACTATTTCTTTAAAATAGCGTAATTGACGTAAATCCACTTAACCACCTCATATATAAAATATATATCTTTATAATTTATTATATATTTTTCATTTGAAATTTCAAAGAGTATACTATTTATAGGAGGGGAAATATGAATCATACAATCACAATTACAAAAAGAATTAGCATTTACATAATCGGTTTATTTCTACTTTCACTTGGTGCTACCTTTTCAATTTTGGCAGGTATCGGTGTTTCTCCTGTAACCTCTTTACCTTATGCACTTGCTTTAATTACACCTTTGTCAGTAGGGATTACAACCGTATTAGCTAATTTTATTTTTATAATTTTACAAGCAATCATTTTAAAAGAAATACGTTGGAAGAACTTTTTCATACAATTAATAATCTCCTTTTTATTCGGTTTTTTTATGGATTTCACGATCTGGTTAACAAAAGGCTTACCTGAAGCAACTTCAATTGTTCTTATTATTGTGTATTTAGCAATAAGCTTAATACTTGTTGCCTTAGCTTTACTGTTATATTTCACAGCAAATTTACCGACGATGCCATATGATTCACTTACACATGTCATTGCGAACACATGGAAAATGCCATTTAGTAAAGCAAAAATTACGAGTGACATGCTAAATGTCGTTCTTTCACTTGTAATTTGTTTACTATTTATTCAATCCTTTGGCGCAATTGGTATAGGTACGTTCATTGCTGCCTATGGTATTGGAAAAATGGTGGGTGTTTTGCTTCACAAACTTCAACCCTCATTAAAGCAATGGGTGTATAAAAACAACTAAAATTATTCAAGTAAATGCGATTGCTGCTGCTAATAAATCTTTTTACTTTGATAATATAAAAAAGCCGGGGAAATTCCCTGGCTTTTACTTGTTTATACCCAAACCCTTTATTGGGTAACTTACTTCTACCTGTCATTAAAAACCCCAATCCCAATTGTATTCTTTCATCTAGATTAATCATTAAATGAGTTTCGAATAAATAACCATTGTTAGTGGGATGGATGTAGTCATTATACAAAATAAAATAGTTAAAACATGTGTGGCACTTAAAGTGTTAGGTTCTAGTGCTCCAACTATTAGAAATAGAATTGTAATTGTCGCAAATAACGTAAAATAATTTGCTGTCATACTCTTGCCTATAATTTCTTTAGTACGCTCATCTTTCGGATATAAATGTGGCGACAAATAAGACATCATTAATGCACTTGTTCCCAAGAAAAAAATCATAATCCCTTCTGGAAAGTCACCATTTGCAACATACGGGTAATTAATATAAATACTTAATGGAATCATTATAATAGCTAAAAATAAGTATGATAGCTGATTTTCACGTGCTTTTTTCACTCAGAATCCCCCTCATAAATAAATACATCTTCAATCTTACAATTAAAAATTTCCGCCAATTTAAAAGCTAAAATAATAGATGGATTATATTTTTCCTTTTCAAGTGAAATAATGGTTTGTCTTGAAACGGAAAGCTTTTCTGCCAACTGATCCTGCGTCATACTGTATTGAGCTCGTAAAACCTTAATATTATTTTTGATGTAAATCATCCTTTTTATGTAAAGTTAGTTTTACTTTAAGTAAAGTATACTTTACATCCAACTAATAAACAAGTTACCAAATTTTCGTTTGCCGACTCCATCTCATTCATATTCAGTCAAAAACAAAAACCCCCCACTAAATTAAAAATGGGAGGTGTTGGTACCCTAACTTTTATTCGGGAACAGTTATTTGGATAGGATTGTATAGACTTAGAATAAATATTTTTTTACTTTTCGATTACTATACAATATTGCTCTTTATAGTTTTCATGGTTCCAATTGTACATTTGTAAAAGATGTTCGAGAGATAATTCGCTATAATTTAGCCTACTATACGGTATATTCAGTGCATCATCTTCATGACCAATCCATACTCGCCATAGTTCGATGACCTGCCCTTCTCTAATATTATCTTTTAAGTAATCCAATAATTGCTTTACTCTTAATTCTGAATAGCTAAAACTAACTTCATAAATGAATGGATAGCCCGTATATTCACTTACATCATAGTAACTGCCTTCGTTAATAACCAACTCATTTAAATCCTCTTCATTTTCAACAAATAATATTTGGCTATTCGGGTCCATCTTCTCCCAGGGCACCAATTCATGCGGTTTTATTTTCAATTCAATCGCTTCTTTGACCGTCATATATTTTGCTTTGGATTCTATTTCAGGCATTTCAAAATTTGTTGCGATAAATGAACAAGAACTCACTTAAATACCCCCAAATTTTAGATCTTATAACATTACTTTACTTTTATGGTTTAAGTATAGCATTCCCGAAGCGATGCTTGGTAACATCTTTTTGCTTAACATATCATCGGTTAGTAAGTGGTTACTTTGGCTACTTTTTGAGCCGTGTAAATCCAGCGCTGCCACCAGGAGAGGTTATCCTGAAATTCTTCCACATCAAGCGTGTAGAGAGCATCTTCATTGTTCCAAAGCCGTTCAAAATATCGTTCCATATCCAAGGCTAGCGCGCTATCATTTGGAGCGAGGATACGTACGTTATTTTCCAAGTTGTAATCCTCCAATGTTCGTTCCGTATAGTTGGAAGAACCGTTTGAAATGATTGTTTGTTCCGCTGTTTGAATCCAGATGACTTTTGTATGGTATTGGCCGACTACGGTGTTGTACCAGCGAATGTTGATTTTTTCATTTGTATCCTCAAGCAGTTCGTTTACAACCGGTCGATTCGGCAGACCTGACTTTTCCTGGCCGAATGAGTTTTCATTTGGATCTAGAATCATATTCACCTGCACGCCCCGGTTTACTGCATCTGTTAAGGCGTTGACAATGTCGCGCTGGGCAATAAAGAACATGCCAATCCAAATTTTATCTCCTTCTTTTGTTGCTTCTAGGTCTTCAAGCAAGGCGTCCAATATTTTCTTCTCAGTCAAATATTGGACACCATACTGACCGTCACCTTCCTCGGGAATATCAGCCCTCGGCAATTTTGGACCATCCGACATGAGGGACACCGCTTCTTCTGCCTTCAGAATATCATTTATGATGGGCCCCGTTACTTTCAAAGCAAGATTTCCGTGGAAGCCACTTGCATCATGCGGGTTTGAAGATGTGATAATCGCTTCCTTTTCCGAAACGGCCGCTTTACGGTGGTTGGCTTTCACGTTGAGCAGTTCCAAATAGGAAGATGCGTTCATTTTTGGTGCTTTGCTAGACATGGCGTTGGCAATCCACCCTTTGCCTTCGTTGTCGAACCATTGAAAAAATAATCGGTATAAACCTGAATAAATGGGCGTGGAATCCCGCAACGGTTTTAAATCGGTGTAAACAATTTCTACCCCGGCTTCACGCATCTTCTTGAACCACTTCGTTTCATAGGAGCCATAGCCCTTATTCAGCGGATCGGTAATGAAAACAACCGGCATATCGGGATTGTTTTTCTTTTTCTCGGCAAGCTTATCAGAGAGCATATCCGCGATAGGCGGGAAATCTTCTTTTTCATCAAAATACCCATCCATCAAAAAGAAATCCACCACCACAAACTGTTCGGCTTCATCAATCAATGTATAAACTTCATCAAATATTTGATTCTCATGTTTCCGATTGGTCCCTTCCTGGTCTTGCGCATAAGTTAGATCCGTCAGCATTTCAATATTATCTGTTCTATGCAAGTCTCCTTCATAGGAAATACCTTCCGGCAACGGTTTATATGTATGCCATAACATTACTCCTATATATAGCAAAATCAAAAGAAGTATAAGAACGCTTATGACTTTTTTTCTGCGACTCCAGCTGTTCCATTTCTTCGGAACTTTTTTCATTGTAATTCCCCCAATACTCTTGTGCTTTTAGTTCCCGTGAATAAGCAAAGTTAAACAGCGCTTGCTTGTATGGTGGCTGGAATTATCAAAAAAATGTTAGGGACGCTAGTGTCTATGCTTTCCTTTAATAAGGAAAGTGCTTTTTCCATAATAGGGCCAGTTTGTTGAATAACAATCTTTTATAAAAGGTTACCAAAAGACGGTTTGGGAAGGTTATACTTCAATTAACGAACTAACTGAAACAAAAAATGGGGGAAATTCATTGCATCCAATAGAAATAATTGAATTAATGATAGTCGGTGGAATTTTACTTGTTATCCTATTAGTTTCTTTTATTTTAAAAGGGAAATGGAGAAAAATTATTCAGGGATTGGCTATTTTATTTTTGGTGTCTTTCGGCATCTTTTATTACGTACGTCCATATTGGATTGATATGCAAATCGAAAAAAAAGTAGGTTATATACAGATACATTTGGAAGAACAGTACCCTGGGGAAACGTGGAAATATCAGATAGCACCTCATCGTGAGGATGGCTATGAATCTTCGAATCCATATTATATAGGTGTAATATTTGATACTGAACCACACGTGGAATATAAATATTTCGCTCGTAATAATGGTGATGTTATCCAACAAGGGTGGTATTCATCTAGATCACAAAGTGATCTATTACATGAAGAATAATTACTGTTTATTTTGAAGCCCATTGCTTTAGTTTAACGAGACATACTAATTAAGATCTTCCACAATCGGGCCATATTGTTGAATAAGAAAAGGTTCTGATTAATAACAATAAGAGATTTGCTATACAAGTTTTAAAACAAATTAAGAACAAGCTCATCAAGTATAAACACCGTTGCATTCAGGGTTTGGATTATATGTATAAAATGCTGCATAACCTAATGTTCATACAAAAAGGCACGAAACGTTGATTTAACAAAGTTCATGCCTTTTTAATGTGTCCTCAAACTTTTATTTGAGTACATTTACTGGTATTGAGTTGTATAACAAGTTAAATTGGCAAGCCCCAAATTATATCAACTGCTAAAAAACTTAAAATACCGCCAATTACAAAAAACACACTCTTTTTAATATTTTCCTTATTAAAAGAAATTTCATTATATTCACTATAACTTAAGCAAAAATATACAAAAGCAGGTATAAATATTATTAATGCAATCCAATGTTGTTTGAATGACAACGGAACCTGTGTAACAAATGACGGTGAAGTGAAGATTAAACCAAATAATACTCCTAATGCATAACCCTTTAGATATTTTTTCAATGCAATACATCCTTATAAATTTTTAGATACGCTATTATATCAAAAATGCACCCAAAAGCATTGTTTTGGAATATTATTGTTCATAAATTTGTGAACCCTTTTCTTGGGGGGAGTGATAGAAAGAAGCAGATTTATAACGATAAAAGAATTGCTATACAAGTTCTTATGCAAATTAAAGATTATGCCCAGCAAGTATAAATTACCGTTCCATCAATGATTTTCGTCATCTGTAAAAAAAATGCTGTATAACCAATGTTCATACAAAAAGGCGCGAAACGTTGATTTAACAACGTGCGTGCCTTCTTGGTGTATGCCCAAACTTTGACTTGGGAACGTTATTTGTATTTAATCTGTATAATCAATTCACTTCTTCAACAATAAATTCTCTCCGAAAGTGGTTAATTTGGCTTTGGTTAGGTCAACAGAGTGAACTCTTTCATCGTAGTATGTATCGTCATCGCCATACCAATATATAGTAACATCAGTAATATACTTTTTATCATCCAAGTATTCAATGAATTCTGCCCACATATCTAAAGGAAAATTGTAAGCTGTATGAATAGGTGTAGTTCCATTTTTAATTTCATTTAAGATATTAAGTATTATTTCTTTGATTTCCAATAAAAAGCCACCTTTCCTAAGCGCGATATTTAAGGTCTTTTTCTAATAAAGTAATCAAAGTTTCATTTGGTAACGTTATTAGGTTAATATTTGTATATTTTATAATAAGAATTTATTTAGGAATTATAGGAACCCAAAGTTCGTTTCTAGGTTTGTGCTTTGGTGGATAATAACATTCGATACAAGGTATATCTGCAAGTTCATATCCAGAATTCGAAACCCATTCGGTGTATAATCGCTTCCAAGCGTTCCCTATACCTGGAAATACAGCCCACGTACTATGCGTAATAAAGAACGTTTCCATATCATTTGGGACCTCTCCATCATATCGGACACCCATAAAGTACGTAAATTCATCGTCCATTATAGCTGCCTCTTTTCCGCAAACGCCCAATAAGCTTTCAAGGGTGCATTTGGGTTCTTCCCAAGATAGTTCAATTAATTGTTGCATAAATCCATCTTTTTTAGAGCCACTCCAAAGGGTGGGTATTGTTTTAAAGGCTCTGTCTGTTTTGACAACTTTACCTTTTCCTATAATTTTTAAATCAAAATCAAGATTCTCAATACGATATTCCATTTCGGTATCCCCCTCTTATCTCAGTTCTATTTCGAAGTTAATAGCTGTCCCATATAAATTATTAGCGCCTCTATAATACCATTTATTGTTAGAAAATATTCTCCTTAAGTTGAATAAGAACGTCCCCAAAGCGTCGTTTAGGAATCTAATAAAATAAAAAACAGCTAACACTTTGTAGTAGTTTTAGCTGCTGGATCAAACGTGCCCAAACTTTGATTTGGGACCGTTTATTAATATTTTATTTTATGTATTAAACATTTTAAGCTTTTGATATTTTAATTAATTTTATTAAGCCTACACTAAATATCAATGTCCCGATTAGCATAAAAGAATGTATGAAACCATTTGAAATTGGAACATACTCTCCTGTTAAGTTTTTATCTGCTTAAATAATTCCAACAGCACTATATGATATCAGTGTGCTTATCAAAATTAAAAATAAACCTAAAATAAAATACCATATGTAATTCTTCATAGCTTGTACCTTCCTTACCTATTCATAAAACACTATTTCGACAGTTGATAGTGTAAACCCTTCAATAACATTCCGAAAGCGGTGTTTGGGTGTTAGTGGCATTAGCAACCCCCTCTTATTATTGTTAATCATAATGCAACTTCAAGGGCGCGATTCTTTATTGATGAACTTTCTATCTATATAAAGAAAGTTAGGAACTTAATTATGATAATTAAGTTATTCCATACTAAAAAGACACGAACGTTGTAGGTTCCACAGCATTAGTGTCTGTTTAACTTATTTGTGAACATCTGGTATTAAGTACGCTAGCGATTGCTAGGCATTAATTTAATTGCTGAAAGTTAAACTATATTCATTCAGTAACTTATCTAAGTTTTGACTTAATTTTATTGTAATAGGATGATTTAGCCCATTTTCCATACCAGACTTTATCATTGCAGTTCTAAGTGTTTCGACATTTTTGCGGATATTTACTTTTTCAAAAATATTTTTCATTGGAAAGCACTCCTCATATTTATAATTTGTTATATATAAAGTAGATACAATAATTTACAAAATACATATATTATGTAAATACACAATAAAACTAACTATTAAACCTATCCAACCATAAATCAGAAAAAATTTTTCCAAATAATAGTTTGCAAGCAAATTAAAATGCGTAAACATTGTCAAATTAACAATTACGCATCTTTATTGGGATTCTATTTATATAGTTTTTTATGTATACCATAGATTTTGTGGAAAACGCTATGCTAAGGGTATCTGAAAAGAATCTGAATATAGGGGGATTGATTAATGCGTTAAACCTGTAGCTTTTTCGTTCCTATGCTAAAATTTCAGGGATTTTAGAGTAGCGGTTGATGCAGTAAGGTTTACTTTTAATTGGAATAATAAAGAACCAAGGATTGCCCCACTTTTCCAATTACTTTGCTCAAATTTAGACATCTTTTTGAAGAATTTCATTTTTCCCCTCCACTCGTGTATTCTGCCAGCATATTAAGAATATGTACAATTTTATGCCTTCACACTGTTGATGCAACAATCAAATTATCTCCTAAATCAAGGATGCTGGAGGCCGGCACGATACTGGTCCCAAATGGATTTTAGCATTCGTTTCTATACTCCGGCCGCCCCGCGATAAACGCGGCTAAATAACACCTTGATATGGGCTGAATGAAATGATTTTACTTTTCGCACAGCCCCATCACTAGACGTAGTTATTAAAACCAACACTTTATATTACGTCCTTTTTTAGCTAAGTGGAGTCATTCTCCCACCATAAAACTGCAAACCTTCTTTTAATCATATAAATCATTTCAATTCCCACCTTTCTTTGTTTTAAATTAACAAAATTAATAATGACGTTGACGCACGTAATCTTCTACTTTTCTTCGGTTCTGTTCAAAGATTTTTTTTACTTTTTCTTCATGAAGTGCTTTCTCACGAGAGATCTCACGCTCACGTTTTGTAATAGCTATCGAAAGGGTAAAAAAGTTTAATATCATGGATTATCACCTCCTTAAAATACCCATAAAACGGAAAAAACCACAGAGAGACTCCCCCTGCGGTAAAAAAAGGCACAAAAATACCGCAGGGGCACACTTCTCCCTGCGGTATGGGCATACTTAATTAATAAAAAAATTTAAGCAATCCATTCCAATCTGGTCGAATGTGTGATTTTCGTTTTCGCTGAAATTGTAACTACTAGTGACATTAATTTATTGATAACGATCATTTTCTTCGACCTCCTTAGAATTTTTTGATTATTGTGTAAGTATACCCATCCCCAGATTATTTGTAAACATCTTTTTACATTTTTATAAAAAAATGTAAAGTATCACTCGAAAGTAAAAATCCAAAACGTTGATTTAGCCGCGTAATTCTGTAAAAAGTTGCACACGATTTCATTATATGAAGAGGCTTTACTTATGTTTCCCTTTATCCGATTCTCCTGGCAATCTATAGGTTTCAGATGGACGCAAAATATATATTGCGTTCATGACGTGTAACGCCTATCCGTGCTTGGTTAAACTTTAGAATTTGATATTAACAATATCTTGTTATCCCTCTTTTCCCCTTTAAAACCCAAAGAAAAGACATAACAACAGAAATATGTTATGTCCTTAATTATCCTTATATAACACTACTCACAGCATGCTGCTTTAAATATTCCAACGTCGCCTTTGCAAGTGTGTTTGCAGCAACAAGAAGTGCGCGCTCGTCGATATCGAACTTCGGATGATGATGCGGGTAAGCTTCTTCTTTCTCAGGGTCACGGGCACCTGTGAAATAAAATGTTCCCGGTACTTTTTCTAAATAGTAGGCAAAGTCCTCTCCGCCCATTTCCGGTTCGCAAATGACCACTTCCTCAACCCCCGGCGTTTGTCTTGCCTGTTCGATGAAGAATCTTGTTGTTTCCCGATCATTAATGACAGCTGAATAGCCGCGCACATAATCGTATTCGTAATCGGCCTTCATCACCAAGCAAGCCGCCTTCAGAACATCTTCCAGTTCACGTTCAATCAGGTCACGCGTTTCTTCATCAAATACACGTGCCGTTCCTTTGATTTTTACGGAATCGGCAATAACGTTAAACGGGTTTAACGCTTCAAAGTGACAAACCGAAATAACTGCCGGTTTCACAGGACTAATGCGTCTGCCTAAAAGCTGTTGGGCATTTACGACAAATTGTGAACCGATGTAAATCGAGTCTTTCGTTTCCTGTGGTTTTGCCCCGTGTCCACCTTTTCCTTTAATCGTAATGTAAAATCCATCTGCTGCAGCCATTAACGGACCTTCGCATACAGCAATTTTCCCATACTCTACCGGTGCCCATAAATGCTGGCCAAAAATGACATCTACCCCGTCCAGGCAGCCGTCTTCAATCATTGCAATCGCTCCACCCGGCGCAATTTCTTCACCGAATTGGTGGATGAACACGACATTCCCCTGAATCTCGTCCTGGATTTTGTTCAGTGCCTTTGCCAATACAAGGAGTGACGCTGTATGTCCGTCATGACCGCATGCATGCATTCGGCCATCTACTTTCGATTTATAAGGGACATCATTTTGCTCCTGAATTGCCAGTGCGTCAAAATCTGCACGTAATGCGACCGTTTTACCAGGTTGACCACCGCGTAATGTTGCGACTACGCCACGACCGCCTACCCCTTCACGTACTTCATGTCCAAGCGCTCTATGGTATTCCGCAATATATTTTGGCGTCTCTACTTCTTCATGTGAAAGCTCCGGGTTTTCATGCAAGTAACGACGGATCGCTACCATTTCATCAAAATGCTGTTCCAGTATGTCAAAAATATTCGTCATGTTTTCCATCCCCATTTTCTAAGTTGTCTGTTTTTCAAATGATATTCGTGTATCCTGATAATTATTTTAAGTAAATGCCGTCGCCAGGTCCTAATGGCAGGCCAAGTAAGAACCAGATTGCGAATAAAATAATCCACATAATCGCGAAGAATACCGAGTAAGGCAGTAACGCTGAGATTAACGTACCAATTCCGATATTCTTGTCATAGCGTCTCGCAAATGCCAGTAAAATCGCAAAGTATGCCAGCATCGGTGTAATCGGATTGGTAATCGAATCCCCTACACGGTATGCCATTTGTGTAACAGCTGGTGAATAGTTTAAGTACATGAACATCGGTACAAAGATCGGCGCGAGTAACGCCCATTTCGCTGATGCACTCGCAATCAGTAAGTTGATCAGCGCACAAATAATGATGAAGCCGATAAACATTGGTGCACCGGTAAAGTTCATATTTTGTAAAAACTCCGCGCCTTTAATCGCCAAGATCGGACCAATATTACTCCACCCGAAATACGCAATCATTTGAGCTGCAACGAATGCTAAGACGATGAATGATGACAAATCACCAATTGATTTAAACATTTGTTCCGCTACATCGCGGTCCGATTTCACTTTTTTCGTCACGATGCCGTATGCTAAACCTGGCAGTAAGAAGAAGAACAGCATAATCGGCACAATGCCCGTCATAAACGGAGAGTTTAAAAAGCCGTTATCTTCCGGATTTCGCAGTAGCCCTGATTCCGGTACAACTAAAATCGCCATTAAAATGATGTACGCTAATGTGACAATCCCTGCCCAGCGAAGCCCTTTGTTTTCAAGAGCCGTAAGTGGTTCAGCCACTTCTATTTTCCCGCCGTATTTACCAAAGCGAGGTTCTACGAATTTGCCTGTTACCCAAGTTGCGACAATGACTAATACAAATGTCGAAACGATCAGGAAGTAGTAGTTCATTGTTGCAAGTCCGGTATATGTAGGATCAACCAATTGGGCTGAAGTTTGTGTAATGCCCAGTAATAATACGTCTAAAGACGAAATAATAATATTTGCACTGAATCCTCCGGCAATGGCTGCATAGGTAGCAATTAACCCAACTAGCGGATTTCGTCCAACACTCATGAAAATCATGGCGGCAATTGGAGGTAAAATAATGAAGGCTGCGTCAGCGGCAACATTCCCGACAAGACCAGTAAATAAAATAACAGGCAGGATGATTTTTTTAGGAGCACTTAATACGGTCTTTTTCATTAATGCTGATATTAAGCCACTGTTTTCAGCTACCCCAATACCGATCATTGTCACAACTACGATGCCAAGTGGCGCGAATCCAGTAAAGTTACTGACCATGTTTGTAACAATTTGAATGAGTCCTTCACGATTCAATAGATTGATTACTTCGATTGTTTCGTCAGTTCCTGGCTTAACGGCAGAAACCCCAAGTTTTGATAGAATCAGTGATAGCGCAAGAACAAAAAATGCTAAAATAACGAATAACGTAACTGGGTCCGGAAGTTTATTTCCCGCTCGTTCTATTCCGTCTAAAAACCTATCAACCAATTTTTTCTTACCAACTTTACTTTCCATATGCGACCCCCTAGAAGTTTAATGTTTAAAAGAATAGCAAAATATAAAGGAGATAGCAATGAGTTATGCAAATTTTTAGATTTTTCTTTATATTTATATAGTAATTTTGTATATTTTATGATTATTTTGGATGCTAAGTTTTTTACTGGGAAGATTTATTTCTTCACTTTCATTGAACGTTGGAAAACAAATTTGCACACAAAAAAAGCCTGGCGATAGCATGGCACGTCAGTTGTGCCATGTTTCCCATGCTTTCCATTTCGTATTTTATGGTGATGCTCATATGTAGAAGCGAATATTCTTTTAACAAGCTCACATCTTTATGTTAATTATTAGTGAGAGCACGCTTTTTCTGAACGTACATATTTTTTAATTTAGTGTAATAGGCCGCGGCATGTACTGCCCCTGTATCCGTTTTACGTAAAGCAAACTCGAACGCCTCTACTAGATGCTCTGTAGTGACCAATTCACTTCTAATTTTAATTAAATCGAAATGCTTATAGTTTTCTGGTACTCTCGATAAAATTTCCTGATCCCCTGTAATCGAAATTAAATGATCGTCGTTGAAAAATAATTGTAACATAGCTCTTATCCCCTTTTCTGTTTAGTATCGTGATGTCACCCTTTGATAAGCTTTTTAATTAATCGGCTTCTTACCATTACCCTTTTTTTCACAAAATGAATCGCCAATTTTTATCTAAATTATAAAAAATATAAGTTTTAAGCCTCTTTCGAATGGTGGTCAATCCGCCATAAAGGTATTATAAAGATACACAGCCAACAGTACTTTTAGATGATCTTCGTAATGGTTGAAGTCAATTTTTAATAGGTCTTCAACTTTTTTTATACGGTGATAGAGCGTATTTGTATGAATATGGAGTTCCTTTGCCGTCGTTGCCATGGAACGGTTGTTTTGTATATACGTGAAAAGCGTATGGAGAAGTTCATCGTTTGTTTCATTGTTATTCCACAATACAGAAAACGTTTCACTTAGAAATGAGTTAATTTCTTCAGCAGGATGATGTAAAAAAAGCGTACTAATGCCAATATCCCGGTAATGCAGAAGGCCTTTTTCCTTTTGTTTTTTCAAATGAAGAAGAGCCTTTTCCGCTTTCATATGATAATCTTTAGCTTGGCCGGGAGAGTATTGTCCCGTGCTTATTCCTCCCCGGGCTACTACTGTAAACCGCTCATTCCACCAATTCATACCGTTATTTAATATGTTGGTAATCATGCCTTCTCCAGCTGAATCTCGGGTAAAGGATAGAACGGTAATTTTATTATTGTAGCTAAATAGAAGACTGTTCTCTAAACGTAACTTCTCTTTTAGATGTGCTAGAAGAAGAAGTGCATCATTTTCAAGTGAAAGCAAATCCGCAATTCCATCTAGCTCAATTAAAGCAATTTGGAGAAAATGATCATGATGAATTCCTAACTCCTGCGCAACAAGCTCAGCCTGCTGGAGATTTCTAATTTCCAAAAAACGATGGTAGGTTTCATAGGTTTTCTTGTACAAAATTTCAGTCTGGGATCTAAGCTTCATAATTTCAAGCGAGAGAGTCAGTGCTCCTTGTTCAATGATCAACTGATCGGGTTGTGATAGAGGGGTGTTCCCTTCTACTATCAGACACCCTAAAAAAACAGAGCCTGACCGAATCGGATAAATATAGCAATCAATTTGAACTGAATCGTACGTTGATACATAACTAGCCTCAGTTTTATTCGCAAAGAGCAAGAATATATCGTCCAGAATGGTAGCGATATGTTGAATATGCTGCGGGACGTAATTTCCTTCAAGGTAATCCGCATAGACAAGCTTTCTCTCCATTAACTTATTCATTTCCAGGATAATCGCTTCCAATCCTTTATTCTGAACAGATAACTTCGTGAGGTGCGTATGAATTTCTGTACGTTTCTCTAACATCGCATTCATTTCTTTGAGCTTTTTTGATAAATGGGTAACTTCATCCAGGCTATTTTGAACTTCTGTGTGAAGCTGTGCATTATATAGCGCAGTTGCTGCTTGGGAAGCAAAACTTTGCAGAAGAAGCAAATCCGTTTCACTTAGGCCATCTTCTATATCAAAACAGTGAAATGTCATAACCCCCATCGTTTTTGTTCCAATTGCTACAGGTACAGACAAAATGGATTTAATAGTAGGGCTATTTTGATGAGCCTTCGTAATGAACTCAAGGTTCTCCTCACTTAAATTTGCCATGCTATTATAAATTTCTTCGGTTGAGGTAATTAACCTTATATCGCCATCCCTGAACACCTTTCCTGTAATGGACTCACCTATATTTACTTTAAAGAATTTAATGTTTTCATTAAAACCTACATATGTCTTTACAATGAGCTTATCCGAGATCGCATCATACATTTGTATATATCCAGCCTCTGCTGTTTCGACAATCTTCAATGCAGAGTGCATAATTTTTTTAAGTACTTCATCCAATTCAAGTGTCGAATTAATTGCGCGAAAGCTTTCCATTAGATTCACCACATGGTTTTGGGCTTTTTGATTTTCCCTACTTAATTGTTTGAGCAACGCCTCATTTTGTTCCATTCATTCTCCCCCTTGTTGAATTCAACAACTTTCTCTCCATAACTTTGTTTGTCTGCACATGTGCATGACATTTCTGAAATTATATAATATTCAATAAATATTGAATATAGAAAACGCTTACTTTTTCTTGATTAAACAATTATCATACTCGAAAAATTGTTTATTCCAATCGTTTTCTTATATTCATATAGCTACATTCACATTGGATGAGTAAATTTCAGGGGGAGGTTATTTATGAAAAATGAACAAGTTCCTAATAAAAAGAGGCACATAATACTTTCACTGCTATTTTTAGGATGGTGTTTATCCTATCTTGACAGAATGGCAATGAATGTTGGAATTGTGGAAATTGCAAAAGACTTTAATCTTAGTCCGTCTGTAATGGGTGTTGTACTGAGTAGTTTTTTTGCCGGTTATGCATTAATGCAATTACCTGGGGGGTGGCTTGCCGACAAATTCGGTTCCAGAAAGGTCATTGTGATCTCCATTGTTTTATGGTCTTTATTTACCGTTTTTACCGGCATGGCCTGGTCTTTAATGTCGATGATTATTATTCGTTTCATGTTCGGTCTTGGTGAAGGCGGATATCCTGCTGCAAGTTCAAAAGCAATAGCGGATGTCTTTCCAAAGAAAGAACGGACAAGTGCTCAAACGATCATGATGTCATCGAATTCACTTGGAGGTGTGATTGCTCCTTTAATCGCCACCCCGTTACTTGTATGGATCGGCTGGCAAAACCTCTTTTTCGCGATTGGAATTTTAGGTCTCTTTGTTGCAGCCCTACTCTGGTATTATTTAAGTCCACAAAATATGCAGGTAGAACTAGTTGAGGAAGAAACAGTCCAAAAAGCATCATTCAAAGATGTGTTAAAGATTCCTACAAGCTGGCAGTTGGCCATTATGTGGTTTGGCGTAAGTACGGTCATTTGGGGGCTTATCTCATGGATGCCGCCATATCTTGTAGATGTGAGAGGCCTTGATTTGATGTCGATGGGGATGCTGACATCCATCCCGGCTCTGGCTGGGGCTATAGGAGTTATCGTCGGCGGGCAGCTGATTAAATCTTTATTAATGGGAAAAGAGAAATACCTTGCGATTATAAGCTTTATCATCATGATCGGCTCCCTTTATTTATTATTCAATGCGCCGTCAGTCACTCTCGTTATTATTTACCAATCCATCTGTATGCTTTTCCACGGACCAATTGTAGCGATCATCTTCAGCCTTCCGCATAAATTATTCTCGAAAAATGTGATTGGGTCAACTTTTGGAATGATTAATCTTGGCGGAATGATCGGAGCATTCCTTGCGCCGATGGTTATGGGCTATTTAATTGAAGTATTTGATGGAATTTATGCCTCTGCATTTCTGTACATCATTGCCTGTGCCGTTTTAGGAATCATCGCTGCAGCCGGTCTAAAACCGAATCGACCTGCTTCGGGCGGAAGAAAGCAGGAAGCTCAAAACTTAGAAACGATTTAAATACCGAATGGACATGCATAGATCAGCCATGTCCATTTTATAAATAGGGAGATTATCAAATGTTATTAGACAATTTAATGAAAAGATTAGATGAAAAAAAGGAGCGCATTATTGAAATCCGCCGCTATCTCCATGAACATCCGGAGCTTTCCTTTCAAGAAGAGCAGACAGCCAAGTATATTCTTGATTTTTATGTTGATGTTCCGGTCGATTCGATTGAAACAAACTTTGGGGGCGAACGTGGTGTCGTTGTAACGATTCAAGGGGCAAAACCAGGAAAAACAATTGCCATTCGTGCCGATTTCGATGCGTTGCCGATCCAGGAAGAAACCGGTCTGCCTTTCGCTTCAAAAAATGAAGGGATCATGCATGCATGTGGGCATGACGGTCATACAGCCTATATGCTCGTTTTGGCGCAAACGTTGGCGGAGTTTAAAAATGAATTAAAAGGTACGATTAAAGTAATTCATCAACCCGCTGAAGAAGCGCCTCCAGGTGGTGCGATCGGAATGATCAATGCAGGTGTACTGGATGGCGTTGATGCCATCATCGGAATCCATGTCATGAGCAACATGAAGACAGGTCATATTTATTACAGAAGTGGGAACACGCAAACAGGCAGATCCTATTTTAAACTCGTCGTTCAAGGTAAAGGCGGACATGGATCATCCCCGCATCTTGCAAATGATGCAATTATTGCCGCAAGTTCATTTGTCATGAATCTGCAAACAATCGTCAGCCGCCGCATTAACCCATTTGATACAGCCTCCGTTACGATTGGGAATCTGGACGGGAAAGGTACTTTTAACGTGATAAAGGATTCCGTGACAATCGAAGGTGATGTTCGTACAATGACCCCTGAAACCCGGGAAATAGTAGAATCTGAAGTTCGTGCCTTTACCGAAGGATTGGAAAAATCATTTGGCGTCACATGTCATCTAGATTACCTCAACGACTACCCTGTTCTGAATAATCATCCTGTAGTAACGGAACATGTACGTCAGGCTTTGGAGCTGGCAGCAATTCCTGAAGTGGAGGCCGTTTTAGAAACACCGCCACTGCCGCCTTCAGAGGATTTTGCCTATTATCTTGAAAAAGTACCGGGCTGTTTCTTCTATGTCGGTGCGATGCCAGCGTCAGGTGAAGCATATCCGCATCATCATCCTAAATTTGATATTAATGAAGAAAGCCTCGTTATAAGCGCCAAAGCAATGGCTGCTGTTATCGCTTCTTACTGTGACGGAAACGAAAATTAGAAAATTAAGCATAGACCCGGTACAATACCCGGTTTATGCCTCTATGCAACTGTTTTATTAAATGTTAGCCAAAAGTGCCTCCTGATTTTTCAGGGGGCACTTTTGCTTGTAATGTTCGACTTAGACAGATATTGTATAATTTACAATCTACTCCTCATAAAACATTTTATTCATTTAATACAATAGCATAAGAATTTTCTTACGTTCGGTATAATCTGTCTATAGGAGACGCATCGGTATAGATTGTTACATTTGCGATGAAGTACTTGGAGAGGATAGACATCTATGAAAATAACACGCGTCATTAAATATAATTTAATCCGTTTATTTCGGCTTAAATCTGGTCCACATCAAGTTGCATCAGGGGTAACAATTGGGTTTATCCCTAGCTGGCTTCCTACATTCGGACTCGGCCCCGTTCTTTCCGTCGGGATGGCACGGTTCCTAAAGGCGAATACCGTTTCCGCACTTGTCGGCGGTGTCCTGGGAACGTTTATTTGGCCACTGCTTTTCTTTTTAAATTATAAGGTCGGAAGTTTACTACTCGATCGAAATACAAAAGTCGATGAACTCGATGAAGTAGAGTACATAGATGCAATTGAACATACATATACAGGTATTGTGAGTTCTCATTCCAGTGGATTCATATTTCTAACAGGTGCCATGTGCAATATAGTTATCTCCTCGATTTTGATTTACATCATGGTATATATCATGTTTAAGACGTACCGAGTGAGGATTTTAAATAGAATTAGGTGATGATTTCACATAGCACTTGCCTTGATTTAGTGTGACTAAGTGCGGTTTAATCTTCAATTGAATCATCTAAAACAAAAGTAGAATAGCTGTAATTTCAATAGAAACAATTAAGTTAATAAAAATAAATCCCTTGCATGTAGCCACAAGGGATTTGCTATTATTTATTTTATTACAACACCCATTTATCTTTCGCAAATAAAATACGGCCTACTGCTAGAATTACTAACGCTAACGCTATGTTAACTCCAAGTGTAAGAAATACATGCTCGATATCAATGATTCCAACAAATAATTCTTTAAAAGTAGCAAAGACATTTAAGATTGGTACTAAAAAATGTGTAGTAGTTAATTCATTTAGCCCGACACTTGTGATGAATAAGGCTGGTAAAATTCCAACCATAATTATGGGTGTTCCGTAGCTTTGTGCTTCCTTTACCGTCTTACCAAAAATACTTGTCAGCAATAGCGCTGAAGCCATCAATGCAGCGAAACTAATGATAATTAAAAGAGCGACCGTACCAATTAACCAAACATTTCCTTCCATTTTTAATCCTACTTTTAACTGTTCTGTAAAGAAGTAGATTTCAATAAATACAATTCCTAACGTTAAAATACCTGTAACAGTAGCAAGAATTACAAGTGTTAACCATTTGCCTAATAAAAATGAACTGCGATTTACAGGAGTCATTAATAAAGCTTCCATCGTACGGCGTTCTTTTTCACCTGCAATAAAATCTGCTGCTGAAGATGAAATACCTATACCTACTGCAATAACTAGCATCATTGGGATAAGGAAGCTCATCATTTGTACAGATTGATCACCTTCGATTACTTGTACTTTATTAACTGTAAAAG